>NZ_JBIDBS010000012.1:0-228297 GCF_043204165.1 Streptomyces sp. NPDC047982
GACGCTAAACGCCTGTGGAGCGCCGGTAAGACGGGCACACGTGCCCGCACAGCGCGGTGAAGCAGGAAGCCCCCGAAAGGGTCAGACGACCCAGGTCGGAATCCCTGGACTTTAGGCCAGGGAGCACGTCAAAGAGGCCCGGATGTCACAGAGGCCCGGCCGTTGCAGGGGCGCGGCTGATACAGAGGCCCAGCTGCTCCCCGGCACCGGGAGTTTCCTACCGGTCACGGGAAGCGGACCACCTGCCCCGCCCACGACAGGCCGCCGCCGAAGCTGAACAGCAGCACGGGGGCGCCCGGGGCGACCTCGCCGCGTTCGACGAGCTTGGCCAGGGCGAGGGGGATGGAGGCAGCCGAGGTGTTGCCGGAGTCGACGATGTCGCGGGCGACCACGACCCGTTCGGGCAGGGCGAGCCGGCGTACGACGGACTCGATGATGCGCAGGTTCGCCTGGTGGGTGACGATCGCGCCGAGGTCGGCGGGGGCCACCCCGGCCCGGCGGCAGGCTTCCTCGGCGAGTGCGGGGAGTTCGGTGGTGGCCCAGCGGAAGACCGTCTGGCCCTCCTGGGCGAAGTGCGGGTGCCAGGCGTCGACGAGGCGGACCGCGTCGCGTCGGGTGGGGTCCGACCCCCAGACGACGGGGCCGATGCAGTCGCCCTCGGCCGCGCTCACCACCGCCGCGCCGGCGCCGTCGCCGAGCAGGACGCAGGTGCTGCGGTCGGTCCAGTCGGTCACGTCGGACATCTTCTCGGCGCCGACGACCAGGGCGTGCCGGGCGGCCCCGGCGCGTACCGCGTGGTCGGCGGTGGCCAGGGCGGTGCAGAAGCCGGCGCAGCCGTTGTTGAGGTCGTAGGCGACGGCGGCCGGGATGCCGAGGCGTCCGGCGACCTGGGCGGCGATGCTGGGGCAGCGGTCGATCGCCGAGCAGGTGGCGACGGTGACCAGGCCGATGTCCTGCGGGGCGAGGCCGGAGGCGGCGAGCGCCCTGCCCGCCGCGGCGGCGGCCAGGTCGGTGACGGACTCCTCGTCCGCGATGCGGCGGGTGGCGATCCCGGTGCGCTGCCGGATCCAAGCGTCGCTGGTCTCCACCATCGTGGCGAGGTCGTCATTGGTCAGCACGCGTTCCGGCTGGTGGTGGCCGAGTGCGGCGATACGGGTCCCTGGCATGGCAGCTCCTCGATTCGGGCATCAGGGTGCCGCGAATATAACGAACGACCGATCGGAAGTTAAAATACGGCGCACGGGGTCCCCCGATATCCTGGAGCTCATGAGCCCGCGCAATTCCGCCGTCGAGGCCCGCAGGACGCGGGACCGGATCATCGAGCGCAGCGTCGCGGTCGCCTCGGTCGAGGGCCTGGAGGGGCTCACGATCGGGCGTCTCGCCGCCGACCTCGGGATGAGCAAGTCCGGCCTGCTCGGCCACTTCGGCACCAAGGAGGTGCTCCAACTCGCCGCCCTGGAACGGGCGTCGGTGATCTTCCTGGCGTCGGTGTGGGAGCCGGTCGCCGATGCCAGGCCCGGGCTGACCCGGCTGCGGGCGGTCTGCGAGCGGTGGATCGGCTATCTGGAGCGCGAGCGGGAGGCGTTCCCCGGCGGCTGCCTGTTCACCACCGCGGTGGTCGAGTTCGACGGCCGCGCCGACGGGCGGGTACGGGACGTGGTGGAGCGACTCTTCCGCATCTGGCGGCGCCGGCTCGTGGTGGACCTGCGCCTGGCGGTCCGGGCGGGTGAGGTGCCCGCGGGCACCGACCCCCGTCAGATCGCCTTCGAGCTGATCGGCCTCTACATGGGCCTCAACCACGCGATCCAACTGGAACGGGACCCCCAGGCCCCCGAACGCACCCGCCGTGCCCTCGACCGCCTGCTGACGCCTGCGCCGACGCAGGCGCCGACATCCTGAGCGGGCGGTTTCGGCGCCAGGGCCGGGCCATGTGCGTCGCTTCGTGACGCTGTCTGTTTCTGGCGCGGGCAACGGCACGGTCGACGGGGCGAGTTGGGGGAGCGCCTGCGAACGCCGATCTCCGTGTATCTGATGGGATGTCCGCCATCTGGAGTATCGTACTAGTGGCGGAGTGTTACTGCTCCGATGTAGGTGATCTTGTTCGCGGGGGAGTGCTGATCCTCGCGCAGTCGGCACCGGAGGAGCGCGATCTCTCGTGTTACATGTTCGCCCCCGTTTCGCTCGCGTGCGGGCTGTGGATCCGCGACTCCGAAGCGGCGATGGGGAGCGTGAGGTCGCCGCCCGCGAGTGGGGTTGGGGGCCGGGATGGTAGGTCGCGATCTGAAGCCCTCGGACCACCCCAAGAAGGAAGTCCGGCGAGTCCTGGAGAAGTGGGTGGGCCAGGGCTGGAAGCTCTGCAAGGAAGGGCACTGGGGCAAGCTGTACTGTCCGTGTGAAGCGGCGTGTACCACCATCCCGATCGCTGGATCCCCTCAAAATGTGGGGGCGCACGCGCGGAGGGTCGACCGGTTGGCGGCACGGTGCCCCCTCCCGCTGGACGCGCCGCACCGCAGCCTCGCGGGGCGGCCGCGTGGCTAATCATAGGAATGTTTGTCCAGATTTGCCCCGATTTACCTGTTGACGAATGTCAACAGGTCTGCCACCCTCATGAGGGACTAGGGGGCCAACATGGACTACGACTTCACCTTTGTCGTCTCAGGCGTGGACGTGGATGACCAAGCTGCCGTTGACACCCTGCTCGATGACTGCGACGCCCTGTTGGCCCGGGCTGGTGGCGTCGACCTGCTGAGCGTCACCGGGTCCGGTGACTCGGCCATCGAGGCGGCCCTGACCGCCGCTTCGGCCGCTCGGGCCGCTGTGCCGCAACTGAGAGTGTGCCGACTTGATCGTGATCTGGTCGGTGTGCATGAGATCGCTGAGCGGACCGGGCGCTCGCGGCAGAACGTCAGCCAGTGGATCGCCGGCGACCGTAAAGCGCAGGGGGGGCCCTTTCCTCTCGCTGAGGGAACGGTGGGCAGGTCGCGAGTCTGGCTGTGGAGCGAGGTCAATCAGTGGCTTGCCGCTCACGGTCTGGATGACGGGGTTGCCTATCCCACTCGTACCGAGATGGCTGAGATCGATGTGGCGCTCGCCAATACGGTCGCAGTCAGCCTCAGTTTCACGGCCGCTGAGACGCTTGGCTTCCAGGCCGGCCGTGACAAGGTGATCAATGAACTCCGGGACAAGCACACCCTGGGGTTGATGAACTTCCTCGGGGGCCTTGACCACACCAGAGATGAGCAGGGTGCTCATGTCCTGGTGGTCGCAGATGCGGCCGAACCCGCCCGCGGCGTGATGGAGCGTGTCGCACACGTGGGGCACGACGTCGTCCTCATCACCGCGACCGATCAGTTCATGGCCTTCGTGCTTTCGACCCGTGCCCCGCTGAGGCCGACAAAGATCGTGACAGTGCCCCAGGGCGCCACGGTCGGCGACTGGCTCGATCTGGTTCAGGAGAACCCGCAGGCCGCGTTCGCTCTTGAGGGCTCGGAGGACATCGAGGAGGAAGTGCCCACCATTCAGCGGCGCTTGGCCATCGCTGCGTAGCATTTATGCCGCATGACGTCGAAGAGCTGACGTTCGGAAGCTTTTCCGCGGGAGCCTTGGCCGGTCGGCTCGCCGAAGGTGTCCAGGTCCTCCAGCGAGCCAGCGGGTGGGGCGTCAGGGCCAGCCTCTGGGCACGGCCCATGCCCTCGGACCGGGCCTGAAGAGCCGCCCCTCCCGGCCTGGGCCCATCCGGCCTCGAGCGGGCAAGTCAGTCGCTTGTCGGGTGCGCCAGGTCGCTCAGGTCGGTGTTCGCGCCGCACAGGACGACGGCGATCTTCTCGCCGTCGCTCGGGCGGTAGCCGTACGGGGCCGGGGCGGTGAGGGCCGCCAGCGCGGTGGAGGCGGCGTGTTCGACGGCGACGCGGTGGTGGTCCCACAGCGCCTGGCGGGTGCGGACGATCTCGCTGTCCGGGACGAGGACGGAGTGCACCCCGTCCCGGCGGGCGGCGTGCAGGGCGAGCCCGGTGGCGCGGCGGGCGCCGAGGGAGTCGATGGCGACGGACTCGACGGGTACGTCGACGGGGTGGCCGGCCTCGACGGCGGCGTTCAGCGCCCGGCAGTTCTCCGGTTCGACGGCGACCGTACGGACTCCGTGGTGCCGGGCGGCGGTGGCGACACCGGCGAACAGCCCGCCGCCGCCGACCGAGACCACCACGGTGTCCAGGCCCGGGATCCGGGTGCGGATCTCCTCCATCAGGGTCCCGGCCCCGGCGGCGATCAGCGGGTGGTCGTACGCGTGCGACGTGAGCGCGCCGGTCGAGTCGGCGAACTCGACGCATGCCTCCAGGGCTTCGGCGTACTCCGCACCCACGATCCTTACGTCCGCGCCGAGTTCGCGGAGCTTGGCGACCTTCACCGCGGGGGCGACGGTCGGCAGGAACACCGTGGCCCGCACGCCCTGTTGGCGGGCGGCCCATGCGCAGGCGAGTCCCGCGTTGCCTCCGGAGGCGATGGCCACGCCCGCGTCCGGCAAGGTTTTGGCCTCGCGGTGGGCCTGGATGAAGTTCTGTGCGCCGCGCGCCTTGAAGGAGCCGGTGTGCTGCAGGAACTCCAGCGCGAACCAGACCTCGCCGAAGCGGGCCTCGGACCGGTCGTCGGGGGAGGCGAGGTACGCCGTACGGACCGTTCCCGGGTCGACGGGGGTCACGGCGACCGGGCGGACGTGTCCGGTGATCCGGTCGGTGGCGGCCTTGATGTCGTCGTACGTGAGCTGCTGCACTTCGTTGCTCCTGCCGAAAGGGGGAAACGGCCGGGCGGACGAAGCCCGGCCGTGGACTGGTGCGGACTGGTGCGCGGCTCGGTGGGTTCGGGAGGCGCCCCGCGCCGCGCGTGGTGCGGTCAGCGGCGTGGGTGGAAGATGAACTGCCGCCCCGCCACATTGTCGTCCGCGAGCTGCAGCGAGAACCCTCCGGCCTTCGGCAGCAACAGGGACGGGACCTCGGTGCCCTGGGGCAGTTTCTCGACCTTGCCGGTGTCGAGCGTGACGCTGACCCGCACTCTTTCAAAATCCCCGGATGGCCCGGTGTAGCCGTACGCGATGCCGTCGGCCACGGACACCAGGTGGACGAACTCCTCGTCCTCGACGCCCTCGGCGAAGCAGTACGCCTTGCCCTTTTCGAGGTCCACGGCAACGGTGTCCCACACGGCGTAGCGACCGTCGGGCGACAGGGCGGGAGAGTAACTACGTTCCGAGTCCGATTTGCACGGCGTGGACGCCACCAGCTTCCCGGACTTCAGGTCGTGCACGGCCTTCACGGACTCGTTTCCCAGACCATCCTCAAGGAACCAGCTGGTCAACAGGACCTGCCCGCCGAGGACGTCCATCACTCGCCCGCTTTTGTACTTGCTGTTATGTATCTCGCCGCCCGGCGGAACCGCGTCGCCGGCGTGCCAGACGCCGGGGACGCCGAAGCCCCCGAAGGCCCCCAGTTGCACGACCGGACCGTCCGAGGAGAGTGCTTCCACCTCTCCCCTGCAGGGCCCCAGCACGTCCTCACCGCACGGCAGTTCCACCTCGTCGTACGTTGTGACGCGGGCCGTGGACAGGTCGATCGACGTCGTGTGCGGTGTGTTGTTGCTTTCCTCCCAGCGGACCGCGATCCCCTTCATGTCGTCGACGACCGTCGGCTTGCCGTCGGCATCCATCGGTACGGAGAAGGTGCGGGCGGGAGAGATCTCCTTCCCGGAGGAGTCGGCCGGGTAGAGAAGCAGGGAGAACGTGCCTTCTCCTTCCGTGAAGCTGGGGGCGTGCGCCCAGACGGCGATGTACTCACGGTCGTCATGGTTGACGACGAGGAGCTGCGGGAGGTGCGAGGCGTCTGCGGCCACGTTCTTGCCCGGAGCCGGCGGCTGCCACGCCTTACCGCTCCAGCGGGGTGCGCCGGTGACGGCGTCGCGGGCCTCGACGACGTAGTCCGCGCCCCTCTTCTGGAGGAAGGCGACGACGCCCGCCTCGGGCGCGGCTCCCACCGGCAGGGTGGTGCCCTGGTCGTCCGGCCAACTGACGGTCTGCTGCCAACCCTTGGACGTGTCGAAACCCTTCGGTGCTTTCACCGACGGGGTCGGGGACTTCTCCGCGCTTGGCGACGAGTTGTTCTTCCCCGCACTGTCACCGCCGCCTGCGCCGCCCCCACCGCATGCTGCCAGCATCCCGGCCGCCACCACGGTGACGACGGCCTTGCTCACAGACTTCATCCGCGCCCCTCTGGTACGGAGGTGCTCGCCATCTGGAGCCCTCCCAAGATCATCGAACGGTCGTTATAACACGCCTGGTCCCGCAGAAAGAGCGTGGGCGGTACCCAGGAGCCCCCTGCCGCTGCGCCCGCCCCGAGCGCAGCACAGCGCGCGGCCGGCCGGCTCGGGCCGAGGAGGGAAAACGCTCACTGACCGCGGTGCCGTCACGAAGCGTTCTGGAGAAGCCCACCACCGCCGTGCCGGCCGGAGCGGGCTTGCGGGGAGGGGCGGGCTTGTCGGCTGGGGCGTCAGCAGTTGTAGGAATGCAGGACGCGGTCGAAGCGCCCGGCGAGCAGGTCCCCGCGGCGGATGACCCAGCCCAGTTCGCCGTCACCGTGGTGAAAGACCGAGTCCTCGCCGAACTCGACGAGGTTCAGCCACGGCCCCCCTTCGTCGCCCCCACCAGCCTCTTCAAGGGCCCTGCTGTACAGCTCGTCGAACCTCTCCGGATCGTTCCGGAGCATGATGACGGCTTCTTCCCTCTTCCTCAGAAAGTCACTGCCGTAGTTGGCCCGCGTGTAGGGAGGATTCAGTTCCACGCCGCGCAGCTTCCCGGTCGTTCGTTCTATGACCGGCGGGTGCCCGACCCGGGCGGTGTACTCCTCAACGGCCGACAGGAGCTGTGCGTACCACTCCTTCTCGTCGCCATCGGTGTCGTCGTCCCATTCGTCGCCGGGATCCGGGACCCAGTCGAGGAAATCCCACGCCGAGGCGCACTGGAGAATCAGCACCTGCCGTTCGAGTACCTCCTGTACATCTTCTTCCTCGTCATCGTCGTATCGCTCCGCCGGAGCAGGGCGCACGGCCATCTCGGTCCCCGGTGGTACGTGGATCACCGGGGCAATGCCGCCGTCCGAAGCGTGGTAGTCCGTATCGGCGAACAGCAGGAGATGGCCTTCCCGGGGGATGCCGTCGTCGAGGTGCTGCTTCGGTATCGCCGCGAGATCGAGGGAGGCGACGAAGTAGTTCCCCAGCTCCCACGGGGCGTCGAGGGGCATCTCCGGCAGCCCTCCGACGTAACCGACCACGTGGTCCTCGGGCCCGACTCTGTGCGGATCCTCGAGACGCAGGTGCACGGCCGGCTGAACATGCCACAGGATGCGGGTGATGGCGTCGTCGGAAACCCCGTGTTGCCGGGCGAAGGACCGGAAGACACTGGTGTACGACACGCTGCCAGACGGTGGGGCTACTGGTGTGGGTGCGGTCGGCACGGTGGCGGCCGGAATGCTGCGATAGCCGACAGGCCCCTCGTCGACGCGCTGGTAGTAGCCCGTGAAGGCTCTTCCGGTGCCTTCGTCGAAGCGGACCCGACCGAGCTGCGTCTCGCCCGCACCGGAATTCTGGGTGATGTAGAGGCAGTATTTGAGGTAGGCCGGGGTCTTGGCGGGGAGATGAAACTCTCTTGTTTCGTGACGCCTGGGAAATGTCTCGTTGGTACGTGTGTCCAGCGGGGTCCAGGTGTGGCCGTCGTCGGAACCGTGAAGCGTCCAGTCGCGCGGGTCGCGGTCGATGAAGTCGTTCGCTGATGTCAGGGAGTAGGAGGTGATGGCGGTCGGGCGGGCGAACGTGAAGATGAGGTAGCCGCAGGTGCCGCCCGTCAGCCACTTGGTCTGCAACGAGTCGTCCAGAACCTTGTCCGCGGTCTCGCCTGCGGCGACGAACTCGCTGTTCGCCTTGACGCCGATCACCTCGGCCTTGTCCGGCACGGCATGCAGCATGATGGTGCCGGAGTCACCCCGCTGGTCACGCCAGGAGACCCGTTCCACGTGTGCTCCGCCGTCGTCCACCAGCAACCGCAGTTCGGGGGAGCCGTGCCAGGCACCGTCCCCTTCTTCCTCCGTCGAGAAGCGGTGGAGAGCGGACGCTGAAGTGTTCTCCAGGCCCTCCGGGAAGGGCCACCGGCCGGCCAGACGCCCCCGGAACTCGTACACCGCCCCGTCGGCGGCGCGGTGACAGCCGTGGAATTCGGACATGTCGGCCTGGAAGCTGATGGACGACTCGGCACCGTCCATCCGCCGCCAACTGAGCTGCGAGGGCAGTGTTTTTTCGTCACGGTCGATGTGGAACAGCAGGCGCGGGGCTCGCTGCCAGGGCGCGGAGGGGGAGAAGGGGACGGAGCGGCGTTCCGTATCGAAGGCGAAGACCGGCGCCGCCTCCGTGGTGTCCGCCCCCTCGCTCCGGGCATGCTCGGGACGTACCTGCTCGGGCACGGAGTCGAGAGTGAGCCGGTAGAGCCAGAACACGCTGCGCGCCTGGGGAGACACGCGTATCTCCAGCGTGTTGGTGCCCTTCTTCAGCAGGCGCCCGGGAATGACGACGGCACTGTCATGCGGTGTCTCATTGCCGAAAGGCACCGTGAAGTCCGAGACAAGTGTCTCGCCCTGGAGCACTACGTCGATGGGAGCGTGCCCCGCAGAGGAGTCGAACCGGGAGACGCACGCGCTGAGGGTCAACCTCCCTGCCGGAATGTCCTGCGGATCCGCGACCTCGAAGTCAAGCGTCACACTTCCCCCCGCGGCCACCGCTAAGCGGTTCTGGGCGAACTGGGACAAGTGGTGCCTGACCTCCCCTTTGGAGAGCTGCGGCGGGTCAACGGAGAAGTCGGCACTGACGGCTTCAAAGTGCACGTTGGTTCACGTCCTACGGCTGGTCAGCAAACTCGGGCCAAGGGATTGCCCTCGGTGACCAGGCACACTAGGCGACCGGTCTGACAACGCCGCTCGCTGAAGCGGGCGAGGGCGCCATTTCCCGAGTCGACCAGTGCGTGGTGTCGACCAGTGCGTGGCGTTCTTCGGAGTGCTCTCCAGGACGAAGGCCGATGGGCCTGATCGCGGTCGGCATGCGCCTCAACGGTCGGCACGCGCCTCATTGGACGCCTTCGGAGCCGCCGATCTCCTTGCGCGTAGCCACTGTTGATCACCATTCGCGCCGTGCGGTGTGGAGCGGGGAACGCCTTCGCGGTAGAGGCCGACGCGGCGGCGCGTGAGGGGTTCGTCACAGTACGCAACGAAAGATGGATGGTGTGCGGCTCGCTCGTCGGTGCGGCGGCCGGGCGTGGGCCGCTTGGCCGGACCGGGAAACCAAACGTGTCGAGCGTGATACGTTCTGTGACCTCAAATTCAATAAGGTGACCCCGGCAGCGCGCCAACGCCCCGGGGCCTGGCACAAGGAGAACACACTCCTCATGCAGATTCATCGTAGCCGTCATACGTGCGATTTCACTGTTCTGCCCAACACGTTGTCGCAGGACCGGCGGTTGTCGTACACCGCTCGTGGTCTTCTGGGCGATCTTCTTTCCCGTCCGGACGGCTGGTCCGAGGACGGCCGTCGGATGGCAGATTCGAGTCCGCAGGGTCGGTTGGCGGTGGCGAAGGCGCTGCGGGAGCTGACGGCCTTCGGGTACTACCGGGTCCACAAAGTCCGTCGCGAGGACGGGACTTTTGTCAGCGAGGCCCATGTCTACGACACCCCGCAGCAGCCCGTCCCGGGTTCGGGTTCGTGTATCAACCGCCAGGTCGTGCCGGGTATCAACCGTCCGGGTTCCGGCGAGCCGCCCTCCGGTGGCGCGGGTTCCAACCCCGTAAAGAACCGAAGGAAAGAACCCTCCCTCCCCGGTCGGCGTCGGCGAGCGGGTACGGGCGACGCGGCCCCCGTGCCCACGACGGGTACGGGGGAGCCCTCGAAAACGTCCACGCCGTCGGGGCCGTCGGGGCCGTCGGGGCCGTCGGAGGCGTCGGAGGCGTCGGAGCCGTCGGGGGGCAGGGACGTATGCGCGGCCGGGGACGTACTCACGGCCGGGGAGGTATTCGGGGCTGGAGCAGCTGCCGGGCGCGGGGCTGTGGCGCGGGCTGGAGCAGATGCCGGGCCCGGGCCCGATCGGGGCCTCGTCGCTCCGTCGTCCGCCGAGACCCACGGCGCGGCCGTCGACACGCTGTTGCGGGTGATCAGTCCGGAACCGCGCCTGCGGCTCGGCGCGGTGGAGGCGCTCGCCCTGGCGCCGCTGGTCTCCGCCTGGCTGGACCGCGGATACGGCCAACGCGACCTCGCCGGAGCCCTGTTGGGCGGGCTGCCCGCCCGTATCCACTCCGCCTCGGCACTCCTGCGCAACCGTCTGACCCGGAAACTTCCCCCGCCGCCCGAGCCCTCGATCCCCGCGCACGCGATGCCCGAGCCCCGGCCCGGCTCCGGCCTGCCCCGCTGGGCCGAGTGCGACGACTGCCGCCGCCCGATCCCCGACAACGGTCTCTGCCGTGACTGCGCGGCCTCGGCCGACGGGCCCGGCGGCCCCCGCCCCGATAACGACACCGCGACCCGTTCCCGTACAGCAGCCAGAGGCCGTGCCCTGGTACGCGCCGCGCTACGGACGCCGGACCACGCGGAGCCGCCCGCCCTCAGCAGCGCCTGACCACCGCACACGTACGCGACCCGGCACACGTACGCGACCCGGCGCGCGAGGCGACCTGGCGCGCGAGGCGACCTGGCGTGGCGCGGGCCGCGAGCGTCGCGGGCCCACGTGACGGGATGGTCGTGGCGGGGCCACCCACCCGTTCCTGGGGCCCGAAGACCTGGAGCGCGTCGGCGATCTCGGCCGAACCCATCCCCAACCACCTGCGCCTGTTTTCGCGTGGTGGGTGGACCTCAACCCTTGACGGCCTCTGCGATCTGCAGGGCGGCCTGGGCGGGCGTGATGTGCGTGGTGTCGACGACCTCGGCCTCGCCGTGCAGCCACGTGCGGGCCGCCTCGGCGTAGGGCTCAAGGTATTGAAGACGGAATGGGGAGGGGCCCATCAGGGTGTCCCCCTCGATGCGCCCGCGGAGGGTGTCCTGGTCGGCGTGGAGGACGAAGTGCCGTACGGGAATGGCGTGTTGGGCGAGGCCCGTGCTGATCTCGCGCCAGTACTGCTCGACCAGGACAGTCATGGGGGTCACCAGAGTGCCGCCGGTGTAGTCGAGTACGTGGCGGGCGGTCTCGACCACGAGCGGCCGCCACGGCGGCCAGTCCTGGAAGTTGCCCGTCCAAGGCAGCCCCGGCGTGATGTCCATGAGTGTCTCGCCGACCTTCTCGGCGTCGAACACCCGTGAACCCGGGATCAGTTGCTGTACGAGTGCACTGGTCGTCGTCTTGCCTGCGCCGTGGGTGCCGTTGAGCCATACGATCACGGGACCCCACGCTATCGCAGTGGCAGTGCGGGCCGCGGGATCGGACACAGCGGAAACCCGGTACGGCTTCGCCCCAGGGTCGCTCAGGTCGGGTCGGGGAGGTGGTCCCCACATCCCTCTTTGCTCGAACGCCACGCGTATGAGCCGGGACCGGTGCGCTTGTGGCACCGGCCCGGAGGTTGTACGGCGCCGCGGCGGGGCGGGCGGCCTCGCCGGACTCGATACGCGGATGCCGCGCAGGCACGGCTTCGCGGGGGCCGAGGCGCCGTTCGGCGGGTCGAGGCGTACGTCGGCACCGGGTGCGCCGCGAGGTACTTCCGGGCTTATGAGGACTACGCGGCGTCTGCCCGCAATGCGCCGTATTGTTTAATCGTTAACGTGAATGCGCCGCGCGAGGCACACACCTCACTCCACGGTAAGAGCGACACGAGGTGTGAGCGGGAAACGGACGAAGGAGTCAGTTCAAAGTGAAGGCTGCACGCTATTACGACCGCGGTGACATCCGTATCGAGGACATCCCGGAGCCCACTGTCCAGCCGGGCACGGTCGGCATCGACGTCGCGTACTGCGGGATCTGCGGCACCGACCTGCACGAGTACCTCGACGGGCCCATCTTCGTCCCGCCGGCCGGCCACCCGCACCCGGTCTCCGGCGAGTCCGCCCCCATCACGCTCGGCCACGAGATGTCCGGCGTCGTGTACGCGGTGGGCGAGGGTGTCGAGGACCTGAAGCCGGGCGACAGCGTCGTCGTCGAGCCCTACATCCTGCGCCCCGACGTCGACACCAGCGAGAACAACCCGACCTACCACGTCTCGCCCGACATGAACTTCATCGGGCTCGGCGGTCGCGGCGGCGGGCTCGCGGAGAAGATCGTCGTCGAGCGCCGGTGGGTCCACCCGGTCGGAGACGTCCCGCTGGACCAGGCGGCCCTCATCGAGCCGCTGTCGGTGGCGTACCACGCGTTCGAGCGCTCGGGCGCGAAGGCGGGCGACTTCGCCCTCGTCGGCGGCGCCGGCCCCATCGGGCTGCTCACCTGCGCGGTGCTCAAGGCGATGGGCGTAGAGGTCGCGGTTTCGGAGCTCAGCTCGCTGCGTCGGCAGAAGGCGCTGGACGCCAAGGTCGCCGACCACGTCATCGACCCCGCCGCCACCGATGTCGCCGAGGAGGTCCGGCGCCTCACCGGTGGCAAGGGCGCGGACGTCGCGTTCGAGGCCACGTCCGTCAACGTCGTCCTGGACACGCTGTTCGACGCCGTCAAGCCGGGCGGTGTCATCACCGTCATCTCGATCTGGGGCAAGCCCGCGTCGATCGACATGCAGAAGCTCGTCCTCAAGGAGGTCGACCTGCGCGGCACGATCGCCTACGTCAACTCCCACCCGCAGACCATCAAGCTGGTGCAGGAGGGACGCATCGACCTGGCGCCGTTCATCACCAAGACCATCGGGCTGGATGGTCTCGTCAGCGAAGGCTTCGAGACCCTGATCCACCACAACGAGACGGCCGTCAAGATCTTGGTGGACCCCCGTAGCTGATACCGCCCTCCGCTCCGGCAGCGACAGCGCCATCCGCGCGCTGACAGCCGCCAGTCGTCCGCCCCCAGTACCTGCTGGTGCTGGGGGCGGACCGCTGGCGGCTGTCTGCGTTCTGCGGTTACCGGTCGTCGGTGTCCTGCCGGGGGTGCTGGTCAGCCGTATCGGTGTCGAGTGCCCGCCGGGCGAACCGCAGGGCCTCGTCGGGTGACTGGTCCGACCACCGAGGGGCGACTACTGCTTCACCGTCAACTACGGTGCGCTATTGAGCACTTCCTCCGTCGCCCGCACCATCACAGTCCTTCTGGCCCTCGCGCTGCTCACGCGCCGTTTGGTCAATGAAGCCGCGGCGGCGGCAGCCACCGGCAGCGTGGTTGGCGGCGGTCGCCGTGTTCGTAGTTGCACTTCTGGCGGCATTCCCACGGACGTTCGTCTCCCGCTGATGCCTGAACCACCCGGCCTGGGCGCAGGCCGGCCCCACCGTCGTCCCGGCCCGCGCCATCGGTGACGCTGGAAGCACGCCGATCACGCTGCGCGTCGCCGCTACGGACTCCGGCCATGTCCGTGTGGAGGTCGGCGATCCCGAGCCGCGAACGTGGCCGGCGCCCCGGGCCGCGGACGTCGACGACGAGTCGGGGCGGGGGCTGGCGCTCGTCGGCGCGTTGGCGTCGCGGTGGGTTGTGGAGCAGGGGGTGCGCGGCAAGACGGTGTGGTGCGAGCTGCCCGTGCCCGCCGGGTGGGGGCTGCCGGAGTGCGACCGGTCGCCCTCGACCGTGGATCCGCAGTGGGGGTCACGCCCGGCGTCGGGTGACAGCGGGCACGTCGTCCGTACGCCCCGCCGCCGGACCGGCGACCGCCCTCGCGGGGGCGGTCGCCGTGCGGATTCAGCGGTTCGCCGGTTCCGGCGCGGCGTCGGGGGCGGGTGCTGCGTCCGCCTCGGTTCGCGCCGAGGCGGGCCGGGGCCGTCGTGGTGTGCGGGCGTTGAGGAGGAGGTGGACGACGCTTCCGGCGAGCAGCCCCCAGAAGGCGCTGCCGACGCCGATGAGGACGACGCCGGACATGGTGACCGCGAGGGTGGTCAGCGCGGCGGTCCCGGTACGGGCGTCGCCGCTCATCGCGCCCTTCAGTGCGGTCAGGGTCGAGGCGAGCAGGGCGACCGCGGCCAGTGCGGTGATCGTCTCGGACGGGATCGACTGGAATCCGTCGACGAGGAACCCGCCGAAGACGCCGACCAGCAGGTAGGCGGCCCCGGCGGACAGCCCCGCGACGTAGCGGCGGTTCCTGTCCGGGTGCGACTCGGGTCCGGTCGCGATCGCGGCGGTGATCGCGGCGATGTTGATGGAGTGGTTGCCGAACGGCGCCAGCAGCGCGGAGACCGTGGAGATCGACCCGACCAGCAGACGGTCGTCGGGCCGGTAACCCTCCGAGCGCAGCAGCGCCAGCCCGGGGGCGTTCTGGGAGGCCATCGTCACGATGAACAGGGGCAGACCGATGCTCACCAGTGCGGCGAGATCGAACGTCGGCATGGTGAACACCGGGCCGGTGATCGACAGCCCGGATGTCATGGCCTTGAACGAGCCGGTCGCCGCGGCCACCAGGATTCCCACGATCAGGGCCGCGAGCACTGCGTACCGGTCGAACAGACGCTTGCCGACGAAGTAGGTCAGCACCACGCTGCCGACCAGCACCGGGGCCGCCTTGAACGCGCCTGCGGCGGTGGTGACGAACGGCAGCAGGATGCCGGCCAGCAATGCCTGGAGCACCGGCGCGGGCACCCGGTCCAGCAGCCATCCGAACCAGCCGGTGTACCCGAACACCGCCGCGGCGACGCTCGCCACCAGGAACGCGCCGACCGCGTCGGAGAAGCCGAATCCGCCGAGCGACGCGATCAGCAGCGCGGCGCCCGGCGTGGACCAGGCCACGATGACGGGCATTCGGGTGAACAGGCTCAGCGCGATGCTGCACACGCCGTTGCCGATGGACACCGCCCACACCCACGACGCCGTCTGCGCCTTGTCGAGGCCCGCCGCCCGCGTGGCCTCCAGCACGATCAGAAACGGTCCCGAGTAGTTCACCAGCGCCGAGATGACCCCGGCGACCAGCGCCGAGGCCGACAGGTCCCGCAGGACTGAACGACGTGCCGTCATGCTGCGGCCTCCCCGTCGGCACCCTGGGGAAACGCTGTTGACAGAAATTGAGTAACGTTATCCACTATTCCCATGCAAAACGATAACAGGGCGTCTGTGATCGCGGGAATTCTGCGGGACCGCATCGCGGGGATGCGGGTGGGGCAGAAGCTGCCGCCGGTCCGGGAGCTGTCCAAGGAGTTCGGGGCGAGCCCGGCGACGATCTCCCAGGCCATCGCGTCGCTCTCGGCGCTCGGGTCGGTGCGGGCCGAGCCGGGGCGGGGAACCTTCGTCGCGGGTCGGGACCGGCTGCCCGAACCGGACTATTCCTGGCAGTCCGCGACACTCGGGCGTGCCCGGGTCGACGCCCGCCGGGCGGCGCGCCTCGGCGCGTACGCGGGCGCCGACGACATCCAACTGTCCTGGGGCTACCTCGCTCCCGAGCTCCAGCCCCTGGACGAGCTGCGCACCCTCGGCGCCCGGGCCGCGCGGAGCCCGCGCGCCTGGTCGATGGCGCCCGCGACCGGACTGGCGGACCTGCGGCGTGTGTTCGCGTCCGAGTTCCACGCCGATCCGGCCGATGTCCTGATCGTGCCCGGCGGGCAGCAGGCGCTCGTCTTCGCGATGCGCACCCTGACCGAACCCGGTACGACCGTGATCACCGAAAGCCCCAGCTACCCGGGGGCGATCATCGCCGCTCAGGCGGCCGGCCTCGACCTCGCCGCGGTCCCCGCCGATGCCGACGGCGTCCGGCCCGACAGGCTCGCCGACGCGCTGGAGCGGACCCGGGCGACCCTGATCTACCTCCAGCCCTGCTACGCCAATCCCACAGGTGCCGTTCTGGAGTCCGGACGCCGTGAGGAGGTCCTCCGCCTCGCCGCACGGTACGGCGCCTTCGTCATCGAGGACGACTGGGCGCGGCATCTGTCCATCGACGGCACCCCGCCCAGCCCCTTGTTCACCCAGGATCCCGACGGGCACGTCGTATCGATCGCTACGCTCACCAAGCCGGTCGCCCCGGGGCTGCGTGTGGGCGCGATCATCGCGCGGGGGCCCGCCGGAGAACGCCTGCGCACCGCCCGGATCGCCGACGACATGTGCGTCCCGCCGCTCACCCAGGAGATCGCGCTCAACCTCCTGACCTCCAACGCCTGGCCGCGACACCTCAAGCGGCTCCGCAACCACCTCGCCGAACGGCGCGACACCATGGTCGCTGAGGCGCACGCCTCGCTGCCCGGCGTCCGCGTCGCGCACACGCCGCACGGCGGAATCCACTTCTGGGCCAGGCTCCCCGAGGGAACCGACACCACCGCCCTGACCGCGGCGGCTCTCCGCGCGGGCGTCCTCATCGGCGACGGCAGCCACTTCTACGTCGACGAACCCCCGGCCCCCTGCATCCGGCTCTCCTTCAGCGCCGCCTCCACCCCGCAGATCGCGGAAGGCATGCGCCGGCTGGCGCCGCTGCTGGTGCTGTGACCGGAAAGGTGTGCCGGGCGTCGCGAGTCGGTGAACCTTTCCGGACGCGGCGCTGGACGCCGGCTGAGCGGTGTGCGGGTGCGTGCGGTGCGGCGTCGCGGCGGTCCGGGACCGTGTCGCACGTCGGCGGCGTCGGCTACCGCGGGGGCAGCGGCGGGCGGCGGCGGTCCGGGACCGTGTCGTACGTCGGCGGGGTCGCCGCCGGGTGGGCGGCCAGCAGCTCCAGGGCCACCCGTACCGCGTCGTCCAGCACCGCGTACCGGCCCTCGGCCCAGTCGAGGGGGGTGCGCAGGGCCTCCACGTCCGGTTCGACGCCGTAGTTCTCGATCGACCAGCCGTACGTGTCGAACCAGGCCGCGTTCATCGGCACCGTGATCACCGTGCCGTCGCCCAGCCGGTGGCGGCCGGTCATGCCGACCACGCCGCCCCACGTCCGCTGGCCCACCACCGGGCCCAGCTTCAGCAGCCGGAACGCGGCGGTGATCATGTCGCCGTCGGAGGCCGTCGCCTCGTCGGCCAGTGCCACGACCGGGCCGCGCGGGGCGTTGGAGGCGTACGAGACCGGCTGGGCGTCGCGGGTCAGGTCCCAGCCGAGGATCGTGCGGGTGAGCTTCTCGACCACCAACTCGCTGATGTTGCCGCCCGCGTTGCCTCGTACGTCCACGATCAGCGCCGGGCGGGACATCTCCATGCGCAGGTCCCGGTTGAACTGGGCCCAGCCGGAGCCGCCCATGTCCGGGATGTGCAGGTAGCCGCACTTGCCGCCGCTCAACTCCCTTACGACGTCACGGCGTTTGGCTACCCAGTCCTGGTAGCGCAAGGGGCGTTCGTCGATCAGGGGGACGACCGCGACACGACGCGGGAGGCCCCCGTCGCCCTCGGGGATCGGGGAGCCCGAAGGGCTTTCGTCGGAAGGGCGGTGCTGCGGGACGGGCGGGCGGAAGGTGAGTTCGACGGTGGTCCCGCCCGCCGCCGCCAGCAGCGGGTACGGGCCCGCCACCGGGTCCACCGGGCGGCCGTCGACATGGGTCAGGACCGCGCCCGCCCGGATGCCCGTACCGGCCAGCGGGGAACGGGCCTTGGAGTCCGAGGACTCGCCGGGCAGGATGCGCCGGATCGTCCAGTCGCCGTCCCGGCACACCAGGTTGGCGCCGAGCAGGCCGATGGCCCGCTGGTAGTGCGGCGGGCCCTCGTTGCGGCGGGCCGGTGTCACGTACGCGTGCGAGGTGCCCAGTTCGCCCAGGACCTCCCGCAGCAGGTCCGCGAACTCGTCGGGGGAGGCGACCCGTTCGACCAGCGGGCGGTACTGGTCGAGCACACCGTCCCAGTCGATGCCGGACATGTCCGGGTCCCAGAAGTACGCGCGGATGACGCGCCCGGCCTCCGCGTACGCCTGGCGCCACTCCGCCGGCGGGTCGACCTCGTGCAGGATGCGGCGCAGGTCGAGGTAGACGGTGGTGTCGCTGTCGGCGATCTCGGTCGCGGGCACGGCGCGCAGCTCGCCCTCGTCCATGACGACCAGCCGGGTGGCGTCGCCGCTGACCGCGAACCAGTCGAGATGGCCGACGAGTTCGGTCTTGCGGGCCCGGGAGATGTTGAAGTGCTCCAGCGTGGGACGGCCGGACACGTCCGCCGGGTTGACGAACGTCTCGCCGAGCGCCCCCGAGATCGGCCAACGCAACCAGACCAGCCCGCCGCCGCTCACCGGGCGCAGGCCCGAGTACTTCGACGCGGACACCGGGAACGGTGTCACCCGGTTCTCCAGCCCCTCGAACTCGACGCTGACCGTCGACGGTCCCGACAGCTCCTCGCCCGTGGCGGGGGCGGTCGCCTGGACGTCGTCGACCGGGTCGAGTCCGCCCGCCGCCGGGCGGCCCTCGGGGGAGAGGGCGAAGGGGGAGGGCGTGGCGGAGGAGAGCGGCACCAGGTACGGGCGGCAGCCCAGCGGGAACGACAGGTCGCCGGTGTGGACGTCGTACACCGGGTCGAAGCCGCGCCAGGAGAGGAAAGCGAGGTAGCGGCCGTCGCCGGTGAAGACGGGGTTCTCGTCCTCGAAGCGGCCGTTGGTGACGTCGACGATCACCGGGGCCCCGGTGCCGAGGATGCGGGCCAGTTTGATCTGCCGCAGCGAACGTCCGATGCCGGGGTGCGACCAGGTCAGCCAGGCACCGTCCGGGGAGAACGCCAGGTCGCGGACCGGTCCGTTGACGGAGCGGATCAGCTCGTCCGGTTCGCCGGTGGCCGTCTCCTCGTCGGTGTCCAGCAGCAGCAGGCGTCCGTCATGCGTCGCGATCGCCAGGCGTTCGCCGTCGGGGTCGGCGACGAGTTCGTGGACCCGGCCGATCCGCCCGGACGCCAGCCGACGCGGCGGGCGGTCACCGCTGGCGCGCGGCAGAGAGGCGATCTCGATCGCGTCCTCGCCGTCGGCGTCCGTGACATAGGCGACCTGGCCGCCGCTGCCGAGCATCTCGGGCAGCCGGACCCGTACGCCCGAGGTGTCGGCGATGGTCCGGGCCGGGCCGTCGCGGTGGGTGAGCCAGTACAGGCTGCCGCGTACGGCGACGGCGCTGGCCCGGCCCGTCTCGTCCACGGACAGCGAGTCGATGTTGCTGGCCGCCGAGACCTGGTACGTACGGCGTCCGGCGCGCGGCCCGCCGAGGCGTACCTCCAGCTTGCGGGGCACCGCGTCCGGCGACGCCAGGTCGTCGACCAGCCACAGGTCGCCCGCGCACTGGTACACCACCCGGTGTCCGTCGCTGGAGGCGTGCCGTGCGTAGAACGCGTCGTGGTCGGTGTGGCGGCGCAGGTCGCTGCCGTCGGGGCGGCAGGAGTACAGGTTGCCGACGCCCTCGTGGTCGGAGAGGAACGCGATCCGCCCGGCGACGATCATGGGCGAGTCGAGGTGGCCGCCGATGTCCGGGAGCAGCCGCTTGCCGTGCAGCCAGAGCCGTCCCGTGGCGCCACCCCGGTACCGCTTCCAGGAGGCCGGTTCGTGCGGAGGAGTGCCGGTGAGGAGCAGGGTGCGGCGCTTGCCGTCGATGTCGGCGACCGCGATGTCGGCGACCGGGCCCCACGGGAGTTTGCCGCCGGGACTGCCGTCGGTGGGGAGGGTGTAGGCCCAGGAGAGGTGCGCCAGGGGCTGGTTGTGCGAGGAGACGGCGAGGATCTGCGCGGTGTCGTCCGGATCGGGGGTCCAGCCGCGCACCTGGGCGTCCGTCGAGCCCCAGTACGTGAGCCGGCGGGCCTGACCGCCATCGACCGGTACGAGATGGATCTCGGGGTCGAGGCTGCGCCAGGTCGTGTAGGCGATGCGGGTCCCGTCGGGGGAGAACCGCGGGTGGCCGACCCGAGTGCGGTCGACGGTCAGCCGCCAGGCTCGGCCGGCGCTCTGACCCTCCGGGGCGAGGGGGGCGACCCAGAGGTCGTCCTCGGCCGCGAAGCAGATCAGATCGTCGTGGAGGTGGGGGAAACGGAGATACGCGACGTCGTCACTCACCTCTCCATGCTTTCCGTGCCGAAAGGGCCCGGCAACTCGTGATCCCGAGGACGGCCGGTCGGGTGTGGCGTCGGCTGTGCTGTTGGCCGGGGTGTCGCGCTGGTGTTGGCGTGGTGTCGCGCTGTGGTGTTGGCCTGTGGTGTCGCCCTGTGTCGCCTGTGGTGCGGAACACAAGCGAAACGACGCAGTTTCGCTCGGAGGCGCGCTAGCGTAGGTGTGTACGAAACAGTTTCGTTCGATGGGCTGTCGCTCACTCGGTCGGCGGATGCCGTTCGATCTGGTCGATGGTTTGGTCGTTTTTGGTCGTTTTTCGGTCGGCCAGTGCTCGATCGGCTGCTGAGCGAATGACGGGCCGACGGGAAGCGGTCGACCGGAATCAGTCGACGGGATGCAGTCGACGGGAAGCAGGAGGTCGCACATGGCACGCACCCGGCTTACGCCCGAACGTGAGGGCGAGCTGTACGCCGCCGTGATCGACCTGCTTCGTGAGGTCGGCTACGACGCCCTGACGATGGACGCCGTCGCCGCCCGTACCCGTTCCAGCAAGGCCACCCTCTACCGCCAGTGGGGCAGCAAGGCCGAGTTGGTGGTCAGGGCCCTGCGGCACGACAAGCCTGTGGCCCTCGCCTCGGCCGACACCGGGTCGCTGCGCGGCGACTTCCACGCCGCGCTGGACCTCGTCGATCCCTGCCAGATGGAGAAGGACTCCGCGCTGCTGAGGGGGGTGGCCCATGCGGCCCACGGCAACCCCGATCTGCTTCAGGCGCTGCGTGAGCTGCTGCTCGAACCGGAGATGACCGGTCTGGCCCTGATGCTGCGCAGAGCCGTGGAGCGGGGCGAGGTACGGGCGGACCATCCGGCGCTGAAGTACGTGTCGCACATGCTGATCGGTGCCTATATGACCCGATGGCTGATCGAGGAGCGTCCCGTCGACCACGCGTACCTCGTCGACTACGTCGATTCCGTGATCCTCCCCGCTCTCGGAGTCTGAGCCCCTTCCCCGTTTCCGTGATCCTCCCCGTTCTCGGAGTTCGGCCCCCTTCCGCCCACCCTCGTTTCCCGTATCGCCCGTACTTCTGCGTACGGTCTCCCGTCCCTCATCGAGTCGTACGCCCTCCCGTCCTCATCGAGCCCCACCTGACACGCCGCTCTCGTCGTCGGGCTGCCCCCACACGCCCATGTCCACCCACCACGACCTGACCGGGAGTACGCCCCGTGGCCACATTCCTCTACAAACTCGGACGGTTCGCCTTCCGGCGCCGCCGCTATGTCGCCCTGATATGGGTGGCGCTGCTCGCGCTCGCCGGATTCGGCGCGGCCTCCGCGTCCACCGCCACCTCCAGTTCGTTCTCCATCCCCGGAACGGAGGCGCAGCGCGCCTTCGACCTGCTGGAACAGCGCTTTCCCGGGGTCAGCGCCGACGGCGCGACCGCCCGCGTCGTCTTCAAGGCCCCCGACGGTCAGAAGATGACCGACCCGGAGAACAAGGCCGAGGTGGCCAAGGTCGCCGATGAACTGAAGTCCGGCTCGGACCAGGTGGCCTCCGTCGCCGACCCGTACACCGTCGGCGCCGTCAGCAAGGACGGCTCCACGGCCTACGTCGCGGTGTCCTACAAGGTCAGCGCCATGGAGCTGACCGACGAGACCCGGGACGCCCTGAAGGACGCGGGCCACGCGGCGCAGAAGAGCGGGCTGACCGTGGAGATCGGCGGTGACGCGCTCCTGGTGATTCCGGAGACAGGCGCCACCGAGATCATCGGTGTCACGGTCGCCGCGGTGGTGCTGGTCATCACCTTCGGGTCGCTGGTCGCCGCCGGGCTGCCGCTGCTCACCGCCCTGATCGGGGTCGGCATCGGCGTCGCGACGATCACGGCGCTGGCGAACCCGCTCGGCCTCGACTCCACCACTTCCATCCTCGCGATGATGATCGGCCTCGCGGTCGGCATCGACTACGCGCTGTTCATCGTCTCCCGCTACCGCGCCGAGCTGGCCGAGGGCCGGGAGAGCGAGGAGGCGGCCGGGCGGGCCGTCGGAACGGCCGGTTCCGCGGTGGTCTTCGCCGGTCTCACCGTGGTCATCGCGCTGGTCGGCCTCGCGGTCGTGAACATCCCGATCCTGACGAGGATGGGCTTCGCCGCGGCCGGCACGGTCGTGATCGCGGTCCTCGTGGCGCTCACCCTGGTCCCGGCGGTGCTGGGCTTCGCGGGCAAGCGGGTCATGGGACGCAAGGCACGCACGGCCGACGCCACATCCGACCCGGCGGAGGACAAGCCGAACATGGGGACCCGCTGGGCCCGGTTCGTGCTGCGCAAGCCGGTGTGGGTGCTGCTGGCCGGGGTCATCGGCCTCGGCGCCGTCGCCGTACCTGCCGCGTCCCTGGAGATGGGCCTGCCCGACGACGGCTCCCAGCCCACCAGCACCACCCAGCGGCGCGCCTACGACCTGCTCTCCGACGGCTTCGGTCCGGGCTTCAACGGCCCGTTGATGGTTGTCGTCGACACCGCGAACAGCTCCGACGGCAAGACCGCGGTCAAGCAGGTCACGGACGAGATCTCCGGCATGCCGGGCGTTGTCGCGGTCACCCCGGCCCAGTTCAACAAGGCCGGCGACACGGCGATGATCACCGTCATCCCGAAGGACCGGCCGAGCTCCACCGCGACGGAGGACGTGGTCCACGCGATCCGTGACGCAGGTGCGGACATCAAGGCCGACACCGGTGCGCAGGTCCTGGTCACCGGCGCGACGGCGATGAACATCGACTTCTCGCAGAAGATGAACGACGCACTGCTGCCGTACCTGGCGCTCGTGGTCGGCCTGGCCTTTGTGCTGCTGATGCTGGTGTTCCGGTCGGTGCTGGTGCCGCTCAAGGCGGCCCTCGGCTTCCTGCTCTCGGTCGTCGCTGCGCTGGGCGCGGTCGTCGCGGTGTTCCAGTGGGGCTGGCTCGGCTCGCTCTTCGGCGTGGAGCAGACCGGCCCGATCATGTCCATGATGCCGATCTTCATGGTGGGTGTGGTCTTCGGCCTCGCGATGGACTACGAGGTCTTCCTCGTCACCCGGATGCGTGAGGCGTACGTACACGGAGAGAAGCCCGGCCAGGCGATCGTCACCGGCTTCCGGCACGGCGCCCGGGTCGTCACGGCCGCCGCCGTGATCATGATGGCGGTCTTCGCGGGCTTCATCGGATCCAGTGAGCAGATGGTCAAGATGATCGGCTTCTCCCTCGCCGTCGCCGTCTTCTTCGACGCCTTCGTGGTCCGGATGGCGATCGTGCCCGCGGTGCTGGCCCTGCTCGGCGACCGCGCCTGGTCGCTGCCGCGCTGGCTGGACCGGCTGCTGCCGAACGTGGACGTCGAGGGCGAGGGGCTGCGCCAGCAGCTCGGCGACGACTCGGAGGACGGTTCCGACCACGGCGACCACGGCGGCCGGGGCGGTCACGGTGGAGACGCGGAGGGCGGGCGCGAGCTGGCCCGGGTCTGAGAGCCGACGCGGGCCCGGGGCACGCGCTTCGGGCCCACGCCCAGGGCGACGGAGCCCACGCACAGCACGACGGTGCACTCGGGCCCACGCCCGCAGATGCGGCGAGCCCCCGTGGTGAGAACGGGGGCTCCTGCCGTGTGTTCGTACGTGCCGGGCAAGGTCCGTGCGGGCTCGGCGTGACAGGCCCGGCGTGACAGGCCCGGCGTGTCAGGCCCGGTGCTTCACGCGTGCGTGTGGATGCCGACGCCCTCGTCGTCGACGTTCTCGTCCTCCGTACGGTGCAGGAAGCGGATCAGCGGCGCGTTGTCGAACTGCACCACCTCCACGCCCTCCTCCGAGTGGCGCTCCACCACCAACTGCGTCCGTCCGCACGGCCATACCCGGATGTCGCCGCGCTCGACGGGGCGGCTCAGCCCGCGCTCCAGCAGATCGCGGTCGAACGACCAGTCGACGCCGCCCGGGAAGGCGAGGTGGACGTTGCGGGGGTCGGTGTCGGCGTCGTACAGCAGGTCGACCGGCACCGCCGGCAGATCGGGGGTGTCGTTGACGAGCCAGGCTTCGGCCTGTTCATGGATCACGGGGGGCATGGCTGACTCCTCGTGTGTGTTCTTCCCCGCAACAAATGTCGCATATTTCATCCCACAAGCGCGTGGAACGGGTCCCCGGTACGGGGGTATCCGCCCCTACCGGCCCGTATCAGCCTGGACCCGGTGGATCGGGTGACCCGCCACCCGTCCGGTCCCCGTCGGCATGCACCATGGTGGGATGAGCGGGAGCGCAGAAGCAGGCGTGGACGTACGCGGCACGGTGGCGGGCGGATTCGAACCGGTCCGGGACGCCTTCGTCCGTAACTTCGAGCACCGCGGCGAACGCGGCGCGGCCGTCGCGGTCTACCGGGACGGCCGCAAGGTCGTCGACCTGTGGGCCGGTACGAGAGATGTCGACGGCACCGAACCGTGGGCCGTGGACACCGTCCAGATCGTCCGCTCAGCGGGCAAGGGCATCGCCTCCGCCGTACCGCTGCTGCTGCACCAGCGCGGCCAGCTCGACCTCGACGCCCCCGTCGGCACGTACTGGCCCGAGTTCAAGGCGGGCGGCAAGGAACGCGTCCTGGTCCGCCATCTCCTCAACCACCGGGCCGGCATCCCCGCCCTCGACTGCGCGCTGACCCCCTCCGAGGCCACCGACGGGATCTCCGGGCCGCAGGCCGTCGCCGCTCAGTGCCCGCAGTGGGAACCCGGCACCGACCACGGCTACCACGCCCAGACCTACAGCTTCCTCGTCGGCGAACTCGTGCGCCGGGTCACCGGGCGCACGGTCGGCCGCTGGATCGCCGAGGAGATCGCCCGCCCGCTCGGCCTGGACTTCTGGTTCGGCCTCCCGGCCGACGAGGCGCACCGGGTGGGCCGGATCGGCCCCGCCGAAACCCCGGCCGGACCGGACGGCGGCGCCCTGCGGCTGCGCCCCAAGCGGTCCGTCGCCGAGGCGTACCGCGACCCGCTGTCCCTCACCCGCCGCGCCTTCGGGGCCATCGACCCGCTGCCCGACGAGAACGACCCCGGCTACCGGGCGGCCGAGCTCCCCGCCTCCAACGGCATCGCCACCGCCCGCGCCCTGGCCCGCTGCTACGCCGCGATGATCGGCCCGGTCGACCGGCACAGGCTGTTCGCCCCCGCCACGCTCACCCTCGCCCGTACCGAGGAGTCGGCCGGACCGGACCGGGTCCTCGTCGTCAACACCCGTTTCGGACTCGGCTACATGCTGCACGGACCGGCGTCCCCGCTGCTCGGCCCCGGCTCCTTCGGGCACCCCGGCCGGGGCGGCTCGCTGGGCTTCGCCGACCCCGAATCCGGCGTCGCACTGGGCTATGTGACGAACGGTCTGCAGAAGGGAGTCACCGCCGATCCCCGTGCCCAGGCGCTGATCAGGGCAGTACGGTCGGCGCTATGATTCCTGCCGCCTCCCCCGCCTCCCCCGCCTCCCCCGCCTCCCCCGCCTCCCTCACTTCTCCTTCTCCTTCCGCCGGTTCGCGGTTCGAGGGGTACGGCGTGCTCATCACCGGAGCGGGCCAGGGCATCGGTGCGGCCACGGCCCGTCGCCTGGCCTCCGAGGGCGCCCGGGTCCTGGTCACCGACCTGGACGGCGACCGCGCCGAACGCACCGCCGCCGTCGTACGCGCGTCGGGCGCGACGGCCGAGGCGCTGCCCTGCGACGTGGCCGACCGGGCGGCGGTCGAGGCCGCGGTCGCGCACGCGGTCGCCGCGTTCAGCTCCCTCGACGTGCTGGTGAACAACGCGTACGTGTGCGGCGAGGACGCCCCGCTCTTCGAGGACGAACTCGACGAGTCCTGGCAGCGCGACCTCGACGTCACACTCACCGGCCCCTATCGCTGTGCCCGCGCCGCCCTCCCGCACCTGGTGGCCTCCGGGCGGGGCGCGATCGTCAACATCGGCTCGGTCAACGGCGAACAGGACTTCGGCGGCCACGGCTACAGCGCCGCCAAGGCGGGTCTGGCCAGCCTGACCCGTACCCTCGCGGGCCACGCGGGACCGCGCGGGGTGCGCGTCAACCTGGTCGCCCCCGGCACGGTCCGTACCGACGCCTGGGCGGGCCAGGACGCCGAACTGGCCCGGGTGGGCGCCCTCTACCCACTCGGCAGGGTCGGCGAGCCGGAGGACATCGCGTCCGCCGTCGCGTTCCTGGCCTCCCGCGACGCGGCTTGGATCACGGGGACGACGCTCCGGGTGGACGGCGGGCTGACGGCCTCCAACTACGGCTTCCAGAAGGCAATTTCGCAGAAGTGACGGTGCGCGGCACGATGCCCGGCATGAACAGCATGTGAGAGGCAGAGCCGCCTTTCGCGGGCGGGACCGTGCCAAGCCTCACGGACGACCAGGCCGCCGCCCTCGTGACCGCCGTACGGTCGTCGTTCTGCGGCTGACCACCATGGCAGCGACAGGCCGCCCGCCCGGCCACCGCCCCGCCCGCGGCCTCACGGGCCCGCGCGGAGGACCGCCGCGACCACCGGGCCCGCCGCGTCGCCGCCGTGGCCACCGGACTGGACGACCGCGGCGGCGGCCAGGTCGTTGCTGAAACCGGTGAACCAACTGTTGGACGTGGCCTGGCCGTCCACCTCCGCCGAGCCCGTCTTCGCGCCCTTGTCGCCGCCGACCGAGGCCATCGCTTCCTTGCCCGTGCCCCAGCTCGCGGTCTGGCGCATCATGTTGGTGAGCTGCTGGGACACGGACGGGGACAGCGAACGGGCGGCCCTGGCGATGGGGCGGCCGTCGAGGTCCGGGTCGACGATGATCGGCTGACGGAAGGTGCCGTTCTTCGCGGTGGCGGTGATGGATGCCACGTTCAGCGCGTTCATCTGGACCGTGCCCTGACCGATGTACTGGGCGGCCGCCTCGCCCCCGGTGGCCTCCGGCACGCTGCCGTCGAAGGTCACCACACCGGTCTGCCAGTTCAGACCGATACCGAAGACGTCACGGGCCTCCTTGGCGAGCGCCGCGTCGTCCTTCGTGTCGTCGATCAGCTTGATGAAGGCGGTGTTGCAGGACCGGGCGAAGGTGGTCGTCAGGGTGCCGTCCGGGATGGAGAAGTCGTCCAGGTTCTTGAAGGTGCGGCCCATGTACATCGCGGTGGGCGGGCACTCGATCTTCTGGTTCGCCGAGGTGAGGCCCTTCTCGATCAGCATCGCCGCGGTCACGATCTTCAGCGTCGAACCGGGCGCCTGCTTGCCCTGGAAGGCCGCGTTGAACCCGGTGGGCGGGTTGTTGGCGACCGCCCGTATCGCACCCGTGGACGGCCTGATCGCGACCACCGACGCCTGGCTGTACTTCTTCACCGCGGTCTCGGCCGCCGCCTGGGCATGTGCGTCCAGCGTGGTCCGCAGCCTGCCCGGTCTGCCCTGGCTGAGGGTGAGCAGGGACTTGTCCGGGCCGCCCGCGTCCGCACTCTCGATCACCGTCTCGATGCCCGCGGTGCCGCCCGCCTTCTCCCCGTACTTCTCGCGCAACGCCTCCAGGATCGGGCCCAATGAGGGGTACTTCTCCTTGGTGAGCGCCTTGCCGTTGTGATCCACCGCCTCGATCGACGGCGCCGACGCCTCACCCGTGCGCAACGACGCACCCGCCGTCAGCTCCGGGTGGATCACGGCTGGGTTCCAGTCGACCAGTGGCCTCCCGGTGGTCTGGCCGCGCACCACGGTCAGCTCGGACGCGTACGACCAGGGCTTGGACTTCCCGCCGAACGACACGGTCGCCTTCACCGTGTACGGCACCTTCGTGCCGACCGCCGTGCCGGGAGTGAGCACCGCCCGGGTGACATGGGCCTCGTCCCGGTAGCCGGCGAGGAGCGGTTCGGCCTCGGTCGCGTTGTTGGTGAGCTGCGACGCGGCGGCCGCGTCACCGCTCGCCCAGGCGTCGAGGAACTTCTTCGACACCTCGTCGATCTCCGCCTTGGTGACCGGCCCCGTCCGCACTTCGGCGGAGGTGGTCCCCGCGCCCGATCCGCCGTCGGCGTCGTTCAGCGTGCTCAGGACGTTGTACGCCCCGTAGCCCACCCCGCCGGCCACGACCGCGAACACACCGCCGACGATCGCCACCTTCGCTCCACTGCGCATCCCTGCAGTCCCCTCCCCAGGAGTTCCCCCTTGAACGCGTTCAAGTGAACGTGTTCAAGCGGATGCCGCTGGGCACCCTACGGGACACCACCGACAACCGGGACCGCCGTTACCGGAACGGGATATGTGCGGCCCGAACGCCTCGGGACGTGCCGGCCGGGCCGTGGATGGGGCGGCCGAATCCGGGGACGTGGCGGTCGGGTCGTGGATGCGACGGCCGGGCCGTGGATGCGACGGCCGGATCCGGGGGGCGGGCCCTGGGACCGGGGCCGCGCGTCCGTCAGATCCACGTGTCCAGCCACATCCGGTCGCGCCAGGCGTCGTCCGGGATCGGGGTGCCCGTGTAGATCGGCCAGAAGTAGATGAAGTTCCAGATGATCAGCAGCACCAGCACGCCCGCAGCGACCGCCCCCACCGCCCGGCGCCGCTCGCCCGACACGTCACCGCTCGGCAGGCGGGTCTCCCATGCCTGCCCCGGTACAGCGCCCGCACCAGCTCCTCGGCCCGCACCCGTCCCCGGGCCCAGCAACGCGCCGATCATCATCGTCACCGCCAGACACAGGAACGGCACGAACACGACCGCGTAGAAGAGGAAGATCGTCCGCTCCTGGTACAGGAACCAGGGCAGCCAGCCCGCCGCCACACCGCAGGCGATCGCGCCCGCCCGCCAGTCGCGCCGGAAGATCCACCGCCACAGCACGTACACCAGGGCGAAGCACGCCGCCCACCACAGCAGCGGCGTCCCGATGGCCAGCACCTCGCGGGAGCACTTGGCGGTCGCCGTCGCTGCCTGGGCGCAGCCCGGCTGCTCCGCCCAGAAGTACGACACGGGCCGGCCGAGCACGATCCAGCTCCACGGGTTGGACTCGTAGGTGTGGCCGGAGGTCAGGTTCACGTGGAACTCGTAGACCTGGTACTCGTAGTGCCACAGGCTGCGCAGCCAGTCCGGCAGCCAGGTCCAGGCGCCGCCCTTGCCGTCGGTCTGCGCCCAGTCGCGGTAGTAGCCCTTGTCGGTGACGATCCACCCCGTCCAGGAGGCGATGTACGTGAGGACCGCGACCGGGACCGTCGAGACGAACGCCGGAAGCAGGTCCCGCTTCAGCACCGCCGCGTACGGGTGGATCGCGCCTGCCGTGCGCCGCGCGCCCACGTCCCACAGCACCGTCATCAGACCGAACGCGGCCAGGATGTAGAGACCGTTCCACTTGGTGGCGAAGGCCAGCCCCAGCAGCACACCGGCGGCGATCCGCCAGGGACGCCACCCGAGCCGCAGATGCTCCGCCACATGCACGTCCGGGCGCAGCACGCCCTCTTCGTCCACCGGCAGCGCGTCGGCGAGTCTGCGCCGCGCCCGGTCGCGGTCGATCAGCAGCGCCCCGAAAGCGGCCACCACGAAGAACATCAGCACCAGGTCGAGCAGCGCGGTGCGGCTCATCACGAAGTGCAGTCCGTCGAACGCGAGCAGCGTCCCGGCCAGGCACCCCAGGAACGTCGAACGGAACAGCCGACGCCCGATCCGGCACAGCATCAGCACCGACAGCGTGCCGAGCACCGCCACCATGAACCGCCAGCCGAACGGCGTGAAGCCGAAGAGCTGCTCGCCCAACCCGATGATCCACTTGCCGACCGGTGGATGCACCACATAGCCCGGATCCACCGGAACGGTCACCTTGGACGGGTCGTCCAGGATCAGCTTGTCGATGTTCTTGGGCCAGTCGCCCTCGTACCCCTGGTTGATCAGCGCCCAGGAGTCCTTGGCGTAATACGTCTCGTCGAATATGAGCGCGTGCGGGCTGCCCAGGTTCCAGAACCGCATCAACCCGGCGACCAGCGCCACCAGCAGCGGACCGCCCCACGCGGACCACCGGACCAGGCGCTCGGCCATGGTCGGGGAGATCCCGAGCACCGCCCACAGCTGGGCGCCGGGCCGCGTGTACGGGGGGACCAGCCGCTCGCGCAGCCCGATCCCCGGCCGGGGCACATGGCCGAAGCGGCGCAGCCGTCGCTGCCAGGAGGGTGGTTCCTCGCCGTGCGGATGTCCGGCGTCTTGGCCCAGCCGGGCCTCGGGCGCAGTACTCATCACCGCGCCATCGTAGGTAACCGCCGCGCCGACGCAGGGGACGCGTCCGTCCGGGCGTCGTCATCCGTCCCGGGAGGCCAGGAATCCTGGGGCAGAGGCGTCCGGGAGTCCAGGAGTCCTGGGGGCAGGGGAGCCCGGGAGTCCAGGGAGTTGCGCGGAGTCCCCGGGGGCAAGGGGAGCCCGGGAGTCCGGGGAGTCCTGGGGCAGGGGAGCCCGGGAGTCCGGGGAGTCCGGGGAGTCCTGGGAGGATGACCCATGTGACTGGAACGACCGGAACGAATGGAACGACTGCCATGCCGGGCACGACCGGAACGCTGGTGCTCGCGGGAACCCCCATCGGCGACGTGGCGGACGCCCCGCCGCGCCTCGCCGCGGAACTGGAGTCGGCCGATCTCGTCGCCGCCGAGGACACCCGTCGGCTGCGCCGCCTCACCCAGGCGCTCGGCGTCCACACCACGGGCCGGGTCGTCTCGTACTTCGAAGGCAACGAGTCGGCCCGTACCCCGGAACTCGTCGAGGCCCTGACCGGCGGCGCCCGCGTCCTGCTGGTCACCGACGCCGGAATGCCGTCCGTCTCCGACCCCGGCTACCGGCTCGTGGCCGCGGCCGTCGAGCACGGCATCAGGGTCACCGCCGTGCCCGGTCCGTCCGCGGTGCTCACCGCGCTCGCACTGTCCGCCCTGCCCGTCGACCGCTTCTGCTTCGAGGGCTTCCTGCCGCGCAAGGCGGGCGAACGGCTCGGCAGGCTCCGCGAGGTCGCCGCCGAGCGCCGCACCATGGTCTTCTTCGAGGCCCCGCACCGGCTCGACGACACCCTTGCGGCGATGGCCGAGGTCTTCGGTGCCGACCGCCGGGCCGCCGTGTGCCGGGAGCTGACCAAGACGTACGAGGAAGTGAAGCGCGGCCCGCTGGGCGAGCTGGCGGTCTGGGCGGCGGACGGGGTACGCGGCGAGATCACCGTCGTCGTCGAGGGCGCGGCCGACACCGGACCCGAGGAACTGGACGCCGAGGAACTGGTACGCAGGGTGCGGGTGCGCGAGGAGGCGGGGGAGAGGCGCAAGGAGGCCATCGCCGCCGTGGCCGCGGAGGCGGGTCTGCCCAAGCGCGAGGTCTTCGACGCCGTCGTCGCGGCAAAGAACGCGGCGCGAACCGGCCACGTGGAGGGCAAAGGACTATCGTGAAAAGCAAAGCGCGAGCCGCGTAGCGGGCCTTTCTGCCACGAGAAGGCCAAAACCGCTCCAACACTCGACAGGGCCTGATGCGCTCCCGCCGGTACGGGCGTCCACTGGACCAGGGACCCACTCCCCGGAGTGCCGGTCCGGCGGACAAAGGAGCAGGCATGAGTGAGATCGCAGCAACCACCGTGCACGAGGCGTACGCCTTCGCCTGCATGAGATGCGGGTACGGCTGGGAACAGTCCTACGAAATAGAGCACCACATCGACGGTTCCGGTAAACCCTTCATCATCTACAAGGCGGACGGAGAGCGGGTGCCCTCACCGCTTTCCAGGCCCACCTGCGCGAACTGTGGCAGTCACGTCGTCCGGATCATGCGGGCCGGGCGGGTGTCGAGCGTCCAGCAGTGGCTGCACCACTCCCGGCCGGAGGACGGGCCCGCGGTGGAGGGCCCCGGCGGTCCGGAGAACCTCGTTGCCCCGGCGGGCCCCATCGGCGCCGGGGGCGCCATCGGAGCGCCCCCGGGCGAGCGGCGCCACTGGCAGCTGTCCAACCTGCTGCATTCGTTCCACCGGAAGTGACCGGTCGTAAAGCTGCGTAACCGGACCTTATGGGAATGGGTCGGGCGTCAACGGAACTGACGGCTGTCCCGTCCCGGGCGGCCGTCGCACGGTGCCGCCGCCGAACGGCCCTCGGGTGCGGTGGCGCCGCGCCGGGCAGCGGGACCGCAGGGGAGTGTGGCGGGTGTCGGGCACGGGCCGCCCTGGTACTGCGGCCCCGGTACTGGGTACTGGTGCGGGGACGCGTCGGGGCGCCCTCGTACGATCGTCGGCATGAGCCGCTCTAAAGCCCCGCCGTTGCCCGAACCCCTCCGGGTGCCGGTCGCCGATTCGCACACCCACCTGGACATGCAGGACGCGACCGTCGAGGAGGGCCTGGCCAGGGCCGCCGCGGTCAACGTGACCACCGTGGTCCAGGTGGGCTGCGACATCGCCGGCTCACGGTGGGCCGCGGAGACCGCCGCCGCGCACCCGAGCGTGCACGCGGCGGTCGCCCTCCACCCCAACGAGGCGCCGCGCATCGTGCATGGTGACCCCGACGGATGGTCGCGCCAGGGGGCGCGCGAGGCGGGCGGGACGGCCGCGCTGCACGAGGCGCTCGCCGAGATCGACGCACTGGCCGCGCTCGACCACGTACGCGGTGTCGGCGAGACCGGCCTCGACTACTTCCGTACCGGCCCCGAGGGCATGGCGGCGCAGGAGGAGTCGTTCCGGGCCCACATCGAGATCGCCAAACGGCACGGCAAGGCGCTCATCATCCACGACCGCGAGGCGCACGCCGACGTGCTGCGCATCCTCGCCGACGCGGGCGCGCCCGAACGGACCGTGTTCCACTGCTACTCCGGTGACGCCGACATGGCCCGGATCTGCGCGGACGCCGGGTACTTCATGTCGTTCGCCGGCAACGTCACCTTCAAGAACGCCCAGTCGCTGCGCGACGCGCTGGTGGTCGCCCCGAGGGAGCTGATCCTGGTCGAGACGGACGCGCCGTTCCTGACGCCCGCGCCCTACCGGGGGCGGCCCAACGCCCCCTACCTCATCCCGGTCACGCTGCGGGCCATGGCGGAGGTGAAGGGCCTGGACGAGGACACCCTGGCCGAGGCCGTCGCCGACAACACCGCGCGCGCCTTCGACTACTGAGGGCCGTCGGCCGACACCGGCGGTGTCCGTGTGCGCGGGCGCCAGGCACGCTCGGGGACAGTCCGGTCCCGGGCGCCGGGCACGAGGTGGAACGAGTCCTGTTCCCGGGCGCCGGGCACGCGTGGGACGAGTCCCGTCCCGCACGGCCGTACGCTTACCGGGTGAGCACCACAGAGCCCGATGCCCTCCTGGGCCCCGCAGACATCCGCGAGCTGGCCGCCGCGCTGGGCGTGCGCCCGACGAAGCAGCGCGGCCAGAACTTCGTCATCGACGCCAACACGGTCCGCCGGATCGTGCGCACGGCGGAGGTCCGCCCGGACGACGTCGTCGTCGAGGTCGGCCCGGGGCTCGGTTCGCTGACCCTGGCGCTGCTGGAGGCGGCGGACCGGGTCGTCGCCGTCGAGATCGACGATGTGCTGGCGGCGGCCCTGCCGGCCACGGTCGCCGCCCGGATGCCGGAGCGCGCCGACCGGTTCGCCCTGGTGCACTCCGACGCGATGCTGGTCCGGGAGCTGCCGGGCCCGGCACCCACCGCGCTGGTCGCGAACCTTCCGTACAACGTCGCCGTGCCGGTGCTGCTGACCATGCTGGAGCGGTTCCCGTCCATCGAGCGGACCCTCGTCATGGTCCAGGCCGAGGTCGCCGACCGGCTGGCCGCCGGGCCTGGCAACAAGGTCTACGGCGTGCCGTCGGTCAAGGCCAACTGGTACGCGGACGTCAAGCGGGCCGGGGCCATCGGCCGCAACGTCTTCTGGCCCGCTCCGAACGTCGACTCCGGCCTGGTGTCCTTGGTCCGCCGCTCCGAACCCGTCACGACGCGGGCGAGCCGGGCCGAGGTCTTCGCGGTCGTCGACGCGGCCTTCGCGCAGCGCCGCAAGACGCTGCGCGCGGCCCTGGCCGGCTGGGCGGGATCCACGTCCGCCGCCGAGGCGGCCCTGGTCGCGGCCGGGATCTCGCCGCAGGCCCGGGGCGAGGCGCTGACGGTCGAGGAGTTCGCCGCCATCGCCGAGAACAAGCCGGGCGGCAACAGGCCGGGCGAGGGCTCGGACACGAACGACTCGGACACGAACGACTCGGACACGAACGACTCGGACCCGGGCGTGAACACGGGCATCAACACGAACACGAACACGGCTTCAGGGAGTGGCGAGTGAGCGTCACCGTCCGCGTACCCGCCAAGGTCAACGTCCAGCTCGCGGTGGGTGCCGCGCGTCCCGACGGCTTCCACGACCTGGCCAACGTCTTCCTCGCTGTCGGCCTGTACGACGAGGTCACCGTCACCCCCGCCGACGAGCTGCGGATCACCTGCTCGGGCCCGGACGCCGCGAAGGTCCCGCTGGACACGACGAACCTCGCCGCCCGCGCCGCGATCGCCCTGGCCGAGCGCCACGGCATCAAGCCCGACGTGCACATCCACATCGCCAAGGACATTCCCGTCGCGGGCGGCATGGCGGGCGGCAGCGCCGACGGCGCCGCCGCCCTGCTGGCCTGCGACACCCTCTGGAACACCGGCGCCGACCGGGACGAACTCCTCGCCATCTGCGCCGAACTGGGCAGCGACGTTCCGTTCAGCCTGGTCGGCGGCGCGGCGCTCGGTGTGGGACGCGGTGAGCGGCTGACTCCGATCGAGGTCGGCGGCACGTTCCACTGGGTCTTCGCGGTCGCCGACGGCGGGCTGTCCACCCCGGCCGTCTACGGCGAGTTCGACCGCCTCACCGCCGGCACGGACGTCCCGACCCCCACCGCGTGCCCCGCGCTCCTGGACGCGCTGCGGACCGGGGACGCCACCGCCCTCGCGGGCGCCCTGGGCAACGACCTCCAGCCCGCCGCGCTCTCGCTGCGCCCCGCCCTGGCCGACACCCTCGCCGCCGGCACCGCGGCCGGCGCCCTGGCCGCCCTGGTCTCGGGCTCCGGGCCGACCACCGCGTTCCTGACGGCGGACGAGGAGACGGCGCGGAAGGTGGCCGAGGCGCTGCTCACCTCGGGGACCTGCCGCGACGCCCGCATCGCGGTGTCCCCGGCGCCGGGCGCGAGGGTCGTCTGACGGCGGGCGGGCCGGACACGGCCCGCCGACCACAGCGGCGGGCAGACGACCCGTGCGCTCGGGCCCGCGTTGCCCGGGCGTACACCTGCCGTCCCCGTGACCCGCTGCCACGCCGTATCACCGGCGGCCATGTCGGCGAAGACGGCGGGCGACCTACCGGCCGTAGTGGTCAGCGACGGGCGGCGACGCGGACCTCTTCGTCGACGCGGCCTTCGCGCAGCGCCGCAAGACGCTGCGCGCGGCCGGTCGGACGAGCCGCCAACTCTTCATCACCGACGGCTCGGAGGCCGGGAGTATCGCCCCGTACGCCTTCGCGTCCAGCCCGCCCGGATGGATCACGACCGGCCCGTCCGGGGCGGAGAAGGCGACTCTCTGAACCCGTTCGGATCCCTTCGCCGCTCGTGACCGTCCCCGCGCGCTCGTGATCGTCCCCCGACCGGCCGCCGCACGCTGCCTCAGCGCGGGCGGACTACCCTGGGATGTCGATCGAACCCCGGGGCAGGAGCGAAATGGCCGTCAATCTGATCAACGTCGAGCAGGTCGGCAAGGTGTACGGCACCCGTGCCCTGCTCGACAACGTGTCCCTCGGCGTGTCCGAGGGGGACCGGATCGGTGTCGTGGGCCGCAACGGCGACGGCAAGACGACCCTCATCCGGATGCTCGCCAAGCTGGAGGAGGCGGACAGCGGGCGCGTCACCCACAGCGGCGGGCTGCGCATGGGCGTGCTCACCCAGCACGACTCGCTCGACCCGCAGGCGACCATCCGCCACGAGGTGATCGGCGATCTCGCCGACCACGAGTGGGCGGGCAGCGCCAAAATCCGCGACGTGCTCACCGGCCTCTTCGGCGGACTCGCCCTGCCGGGCTTCGAGCACGGCCTGGACACCGTCATCGCCCCCCTCTCCGGCGGCGAGCGGCGACGCATCGCGCTGGCCAAGCTGCTCATCGCCGAACAGGACCTGATCGTCCTCGACGAGCCGACCAACCACCTCGACGTCGAAGGCATCTCGTGGCTGGCCGCCCACCTCCAGGCACGCCGCTCGGCGCTCGTCTGCGTCACCCACGACCGGTGGTTCCTCGACCAGGTCTGCACCCGCATGTGGGACGTCCAGCGCGGCACGGTCCACGAGTACGAGGGCGGCTACAGCGACTACGTCTTCGCACGCGCCGAACGGGAACGGATCGCCGCGACCGAGGAGACCAAGCGCCAGAACCTCATGCGCAAGGAGCTGGCCTGGCTGCGCCGAGGCGCCCCCGCCCGCACGTCCAAGCCGCGCTACCGCATCGAGGCGGCCAACGAACTCATCGCCGACGTCCCGCCGCCGCGAGACACCAGCGAACTGACGAGGTTCGCGAGCGCCCGGCTCGGCAAGACCGTCTTCGACACGGAGGACGTGACTGTACGGGCGGGCACCAAGACCCTGCTCGAACACCTCACCTGGCAGCTCGGCCCCGGCGACCGGATCGGCCTGGTCGGCGTCAACGGCGCGGGCAAGACCTCGCTGCTGCGGGCGCTCGCCGAGGCGGCCCGCACCGAGGGCGAAAACCAGCCCGCCGCCGGGCGGATCGTCGTCGGCAAGACCGTCAGGCTGGCCTACCTCTCCCAGGAGGTCCACGAGCTCGACCCGAACCTGCGGGTGCTGGAAGCCGTCCAGCAGGTACGCGACCGGGTCGACCTGGGCAAGGGCCGGGAGATGACCGCCGGCCAGCTCTGCGAGAAGTTCGGCTTCTCGAAGGAGAAGCAGTGGACCCCGGTCGGCGACCTCTCGGGCGGTGAGCGGCGACGGCTCCAGATCCTGCGCCTGCTGATGGACGAGCCGAACGTCCTCTTCCTCGACGAGCCCACCAACGACCTCGACATCGAGACCCTGACCCAGTTGGAGGACCTCCTCGACGGCTGGCCCGGATCGATGATCGTCATCTCGCACGACCGGTTCTTCATCGAGCGGACCACGGACCGGGTGATGGCCCTCCTCGGCGACCGCACGATGCGGATGCTGCCGCGCGGGATCGACGAGTACCTGGAACGCCGGCGGCGCATGGAGGAGGCCGCGACCCCCTCCGCCGCGCCCGAACAGGCCAAGCAGCAGGCCGCGCCGACCACGACGCTCTCCCCGCAGGCCGCCCGTGCGGCGAAGAAGGAGCTGCAGAAGGTGGAGCGGCAGCTCGACAAGGTGTCGACGCGCGAGACCGCTCTGCACGCGCAGATCGCGGAGCACGCCACGGACTTCGAGAAGGTGGCGAAGCTGGACGCCGAGCTGCGGGAACTGGTCACGGAGCGCGACGAGTTGGAGATGCGCTGGCTGGAACTGGCCGAGGAAGCCTGAGCCTTCGGCCTCCCTTTGCCCCGGCCGTCGTGTACGCGACGTGTACGGCGCGCGTCACGTACGTCGCAGGCACGCCGTCATGTGTACGACGTGCGTGACCTGTGCGCCGCGACTGACGCGACCGGCAGCGCTGGTGGGTTCGGCGCGGCTGGTGCGACCGCTGGCGCTGGTGGGTCATTGGGGCTGGTGGGGCGGGTGGTAGAAAGAAGCCTTGTCCGGTACGGCTCCAGTCACCGGCCCGATCCGCACGAAGGGGGACGTGCTGATGACCCAGCCGCCCGGCCAGCAACCGCCGCAGGGAGGCTTCGGGGCTCCGTACGACCCGCCTCCGGCGCCGCACCCGCAGCCCCCGCCGCCATCTGCCGGCCCCGGCTCCGTACCGTCGCCGGACCAGGCCGTGGGTCCGTACGGGGCTGGCCCGTACGGGGCGCCGCCCGCGCAGCCCGGCCCGTACACCCCGGGGCCGTACGCGTACCCGTCGCAGCCCGGCTACGGCCATCCGGCACCACAGCAACCCCGGACCCAACCGCAGCCACAGCCGAAGCCGGGCGGTGGCGGGCCCTTCCGTGGCAGGCGCGGGGCGGTCGTCGGAGGCGTGCTCGCGGTGGCGTTGCTGGCCGGGGCCGGCGTCTGGCTCGCCACGAGCGGCGACGGCGGTGGCGCGGGACCCGTGGCGAAGCCGACCGACGGCCCCGGGACCGCCTCCCCGCCCAGCGGCAGCGGCGGCAAGAACGGGGACACGAAGGACGGCGGCCGCGACCTGCGCGCGGAGGCCGCGGCGCTCAACGCCCAGCGCAAGCCCGGCGAGGCCAAGGTGCTGTGGCTCCAGGAGGGCGGGGTCGACCTGCCGCGCAACGGCTATGACGTGCAGGGCCCCTGGATCGTCGGCGACACCGTCGTCAAGGCCATGTACCGCACAGTTTCCGGCTATTCCGTCTCCGACGGCAGCCGGAAGTGGAGCCTTGATCTGCCGTCCAGGCTGTGCGCGGCGCCCTCCCAGGCCACCGCCGACGGCAAGATCGTCCTCGGGGTCGAGTCCGGCAACGGGGACAAGGCGTTCTGCGACTCGCTCCAGATGGTCGACCTCACGACCGGCAAGGCCGGCTGGCACAAGAAGTACAAGCGGCAGGGCACCTGGGACGCGCTCTCCGACATCGCGATGTCCATCAACGGGGACGCCGTGACGGTGGGTCGGACCAGCAGGACGGACGCCTTCCGGGTCAGCGACGGCGCCACGCTCTTCGGGGAACTGCCGGGCAACTGCCAGCCGTTCGGCTTCGCGAGCGGTCCCGTGGCGATCGCCGCGACAAGTTGTCAGACCGCCGCCGACGACCACAAGGAACAGCAGGTCCAGCGCATCGACCCGGTCACCGGCAAGGTCCAGTGGACGTACAAGGTCAAGAAAGGCTGGCAGGTCGGACAGTTCTACTCGGTCAGCCCGCTCGTCGTCTCGCTGAAGCAGGAGGACAAATGGGCCATCCTCGTGCTGAACGAGAACGGGACGTACCGTTCTCAGCTGATCGGCGGCAGCGACGACTACGTGACCAAGTGTGACGACGATTTCGTCGTCCTGGGCAAGAACCTCGACAACTGCCTCGGTGTCGCGGCCGACGGCCAGGCGGTCTACCTGGCGACGAAACCGACCGGGAGCGACCAGACCAACAAGGTCGTCGCCTTCGACCTGAACACCGGCAAGGCCAAGTGGGAGACTGCCGCGCCGGCCGGTCAGACCCTGATGCCGATGAAGGTGGAGGGCGGCAGGCTGCTGATGTACCTGAGCGCGGCGAAGAACAAGGGTGGCGGCATCGCGTCCCTGCCGCCCACCGGCGGAACGCCACGGATGGAACTGCGGCACCCGGCGGCGGCGTCCGCCGTGGAGCGGGACTTCTTCGATTCCAGGGTCGCCTTTCTGAACGGGCGCAGCTTTCTCGTGCACGCGAGGATCAGCGGCATCGACGACGAGGCCGAGATGTCGATGAAGTCCATAGTGGCTTTCGGGAGTTGACGACCAGGCACCTGCCGGGGCCGCGGCCGGGGGCGTAACGAGGGCATCACGGGGCGGTTCTCCCTTGGGAACAGGGGGCGGACCGACCCGGTGGGCCGGGTGTTGCGGGTGGTACAAAGAAGCCCCGCTCGACTGTCGTAACACCGCGGGAACCATGCCCGATTCGCTCCTTTCTGTGGGGTTCGGGGAGTCTTGCTGGACTCTTCGTGCTCCTCGGAATCGCGGGGGAGATCGGAACGGGCACCGGACCGCACGAAGGGGGACGTGCTGATGAGCCAGCCGCCCGACCAGCAACCGCCGCAGGGAGGCTTCGGCGCCCCGCAGGAGCCGTCGCCGGGGAGTGCTCTGCCGCCGCAGGGGCCGCCGCAGACTCCGCCGTCCCCGCGAACCCCGCCGCCCCCGCAGCCCGGATACGGCTACCCGCAGGCCCCCGCGCAGGCGCCGGGCCAGCCCGGGCAGGCGCCCGGCGCCCCCGGATACGGCTACCCCCAGCAGCCCGGCCCGTACAACCAGCCGGCCCAGCCCGGGCCGTACAACCAGCAGCCCGGCCCGTACAACCAGCAGCCCGGGCCGTACAACCAGCCGACCCAGCTCGGTCCGTACGGTCAGCCGGTGCAGCCCGGTCACGGTTACCCGCAGCAGCAGTTCCCCGGCGCGCCAGCTCCGGGCGGCCAGGGCGGGGGCGGCGCGTCCAAGCGGAAGCCCGCTCTGATCGCCGGGGCCGCTGCCGCCGCGCTCCTGCTGATCGGCGGCGGCGTCTACGTCGCCACGAGCGGGGATGGCGGTGACAAGAAGCCCGTCGCGAAGAAGAGCGGCGACGGCGGACCGAGCGCATCGCCCTCCGTCGACCAGGGCGACGGCAGCGGCGACGGACGCGTCGTCGACGAGGACCTCAACGCCGGGCGCAAGCCGGGCGAGGCGAAGGTCCTCTGGCTGCTGAAGAACGACATCGACCTGCCGCGGGGCGGCTCGGACGTCTACGGCCCCTGGCTCGTCGGCGACACCATCGTCAAGGGCATGTACCGCGGCATATCCGGCTACTCCGTGACCGACGGCAAGCCGAAGTGGAAGGTGGAACTGCCCGCCGACCTCTGCGCGGCGCCCGCGCAGACCACCACCGACGGCAAGTTGGTCATCGGGGTCAAGAACAGCACCACCAGCAAGGCCGACTGCGCGGACCTCCAGATGATCGACCTGAAGACCGGCAAGGCCGGCTGGAAGAAGTCGATCAAGAAGAACGGCATCTGGGACCTGATGTCGGACATCTCGCTCGCCATCAGCGGTGACACGGTCACCGTCGGCCGTACCGGCAACTCCAACGCCTACCGGGTCAGCGACGGCACGGAACTGTTCGGCAAGCAGCCGGGCAACTGCCAGCCGTTCGCCTTCGCCGGAGGCCCGAAGCTGATCGCCGCCTCCAACTGCCGCACTGACGACGTCGACAACCCGCAGCACCAGATCCAGGAGATCGACCCGGTCAGCGGAAAGCCCCGGTGGACGTACCAGCCCAAGCGCGGGTGGGAGGTCGACCGGGTCTTCTCGGTGAGCCCGCTGGTCGTCTCCCTGAAGAAGGACAAGGAGTGGAGCCTCCTCGCCCTCAGGGAGAACGGCACGCTTCGCACCGGGCTCACCAGTGACAAGGGCGACAAGTTCGCGCCGGACTGCGGCAGCAGGTTCGCCATCTTCGGCAAGTCCCTGGACGGGTGCACCGGTGTCGCCGCCGACGACAACACCTTCTACATGGCGACCGCGCCGGACTCCGCCGGCCTCGGCCGTACGAACAAGGTCGTGGCGTTCGACCTGAACACCGGCAGGACCAAGTGGAAGGCCGACGCCCCGGCCGAGCGTGTGGTCAAGCCGCTGCGCATGGAGGGCAGCGACGTACTGCTCTACGTGGAGGCCGGTTACAACAAGGGCGGCGGCATCGCCACCCTCGCCCCGACCGGCGGCACGCCGAAGATGCTGCTGAGCCACCCCGCGTCGACGTCCCGGATCGAGAGCACCTTCTACAACTCGAAGATCGTCTACGCGGACGGTCGTTGCTTCGTCGCGAGCGGCCGGGTCAGCGCGAGCAACGACAAGGAAGAGCTGGAGACGAAGACCATGATGGCCTTCGGCAACTGACGGTCCGCGAGGGCTTTTGGGGCGGACCTCCGACGCCCCCGAAGCCCTCGTGGACCACGACCGGCCGACGGGGTGACCGGAGCGTCCGCGCCCGTCGGCCCCGACCCACCGACTCCCTTCCCCTCGAGGTACGTACGCCATGACGCAGCCGCCCCAGCCGCCCAACGAACCGCAGCAGGGCAGAACCGGCACCCCGCAGAACCCGCCACAGGGCGGTTTCGGCGCGCCGCAGGATCCGCCGCAGGGCGGTTTCGGCGCGCCGCAGGATCCGCCGCAGGGCGGTTTCGGCGCGCCGCAGGATCCGCCGCAGGGCGGTTTCGGTGCCCCGACGCCGACGCCGACGCCGACGCCCGCCGCCGGTCAGCCCGCCGATGCCGCACCGGCCGCGGGCGGGCCGCAGGGCGGCGGTTTCGGCGCGCCGCAGGACCCGCCGCCGGGTGGATTCGGCGCCCCGCAGAGCCCGCCGCAGCAGCCGGTCCCCGGTTACGGCTACCCGCCCGGCCAGCCCTCCCAGCCGGGGTACGGCTACCCGCAGAGCGGCCAGCCCCAGTCCGGTTACGGCTACCCGCAGGGGCTGCCGCCCGGCCAGCCCCCGCAGCAGGGCTACGGCTTCCCGCCCGGTCGGCCGCCGCAGCAGGGTTACGGCTACCCGGCCACCCCCATGCAGCACCCGCCGCAGCAGAGCGGCAACGGCAACGGGGGCGGGGGCAAGAAGTTCAGCACCCAGATGCAGATCATCGTCGCCGCGTCGGTCGCCGTGGTGCTGATCGTCGTCTGCGGTATCTGGTACGGCTCCAGCGGCGGTGACGACGACAAGAAGGAAGAGGCGTCCCGGTCCAGCGGCGGCACCGGCGGCAAGGGGGACGGCACGGGCGGCACCGTCGGGGGCGGCGGCAAGGAGAAGGCACCGGCCAACCCCAAGGCCAAGATCGCCTTCCAGATGCCGATGCCGAAGGTCACCGACGTCACCAAGCTCGACGGCTCCTGGCTGACCGACAAGGCGTATGTGAAGACCGGTCTGAACGAGATCGTCGGCTACGACCGGGTCAAGGGCACCAAACTGTGGTCCATCCCGCTGGCGGGCCAGCTCTGCGCCGCCTCCCGGCACATGTCCGCGGACTACAGGACGGCCGTCGTCTTCGAGGAGAGCAGGCCGACCAAGGACAAGAAGTACCCGCCGTGCAACCAGATAGGCGGGCTCGACCTGAAGACCGGCAAGCTCATGTGGAGCAAGTCGGTGACCGCCGAGACGAGCGGTGACACCCCGGTCAGGTTCGCGGAGGTCACGGTCAGCGGCACCACGGTCGCCGCGGGCGGCACGGAGGGCGGCGCCGCCTTCGACCTGAACACCGGTGCCGAGCGCTGGAAGCCGAAGGCCAGCGCGGACGGCTGCCTCGACCGCGGGTACGCCGGTGGCGAGGCGCTCGCGGTGGTCCGCTCCTGCGGCCGGTACGACGACCCGCAGCTCGTCGTCCAGGCGCTGAACCCGACCACCGGCGCCCCGATCTCCTCGTTCAAGATGCCGCCCGGCGTCGACTACGCGAGCATCGTCTCCACCAAGCCGCTGGTCGTCGCGGCCGACGTCGGCGACACCGCCGGGGACGGCAGCGGCATCTCCGACTTCTTCTCGATCGACGCCTCCACCGGCAAGCTGCTCACCAGGATCGCGGTCGACGGCGACAAGTACGCCGCACGCTGCACCTCCACCGAGGTCGAGTCCTGCGGCAAGGTGGCCGTCGGCAACAACCGCATCTACGTGCCGACCGAGGACCACGAGGGCACCGGCGAGTACGGCGACACCAACGAGATCGTCTCCTTCGACCTCACCACCGGCAAGCCGACCGGCGAGAGGGCGGACGCGGGCGACCGGTACACGATGTTCCCGCTCCGCATGGACGGTGGCAACATCATCGCGTACAAGCTGCCCCCGTACGACAAGGGCGGCCAGATCGTCTCCATCGACGGTGGCACGTTCAAGCAGACGCTGCTGATGGAGAATCCGAGCGACAAGCCCATCCGTGACGTGGAGGGCAGCTTCACGCCGGACTACTCCGAGATGCTCTACGAAGACGGGCGTCTGTACCTGTCCAGCACCATCGTGAGCAAGCCCCATGGCTCCCTGGACACGGACCGGCGCCTGTTCGTCGGCTTCGGCCGGGAGTAACCGCCGGGCGTGGGTCGCGGGGGTGGTGTCCGTCCGACGGGCGCCACCCCCGTACGCGTTCCAGGACGGACGCACCCCGGTCGCCCCGGCGCCCGGCCTCGGTGGCGGGCGATTGTAACAGCGCCCGCGGGACATGACGAGGCGTCAACGTGTCGCCAGCGCAGCGGGATCGGTCATCGCCGCCCTTTGGCCGATAAGGCGTCCGTGGTGCCGGACGAGCGTGTACCTTGCCGGGTCATGGTGGGCCGGGGTGTCTGGCGCCAGTGCTACGGGGGTGTGTGCTCGATGGGTGTGCGGCTCATGGTGATCGACGATCACCGACTGCTCGCCGAGGCGCTCGCCTCGGCGTTGAAACTGCGGGGCCACCGGGTGCTCGCGGCGGTCGCGCCGACCGCGGGGGCGGCGGAACTGGTGATCAACCGGGCGCCCGAGGTCTGCCTGTTCGGCACCGCGGCACCCGCCGCACCCGGTGTCTTCGACCCGGTCGTACGCATCCGGCGGGAACGCCCGCAGGTGGCCGTGGTGGTACTCGGCCCGGTGCCCAGCCCGCGCGGGATCGCGGCGGCGTTCGCGTCGGGCGCCGCCGGGTACGTCCGCCACGACGAGCGGATGGAGGGCGTCGAGCGCGCGATGACGAAGGCGCGTGCCGGAGAGGCCGCGGTGGCGCCGCAACTGCTGCAATGCGCCTTCGCCGAACTGCTCGACCCGGCCGCCGCGCCGGACGACGAGGGGCAGCGACTGCTCCGGACGCTCACCCCGCGTGAGGTCGAGGTGCTGGTACGGGTCGCCGAGGGCGAGGACACCCGGCTGATCGCGGAGGGGATGCGCATCGCGTCCAGCACCGCGCGCACGCATGTGCAGCGGGTGCTGATGAAGCTGGGCGTCGGCTCCCGGCTGGAGGCCGCGGCACTCGCGGCCCGCACGGGGCTGCTGGACCGGGCCGGCCGGGCCCCGAGGCAGAGACGGCCGGAAACCGACTGACGTACGCACCGCACCCGGTCGAGCGCCCTCGGCCGAGCACGCTTCCGCATCCCGCGCCCCGGCGCCCCCGCACCCCGTGTCCCGTCCCCACCCCTTCACGCCCCATCTCCTTCACGCCCCATCTCCTTCACGCGCCACCCCCTTCACGCCCCCTTGCCTCGGCCCTCCGGTTCCGCGTTTCCTCCAGCGGCGTCATTCCTGTGCCGCCATTGACGCACATGTTGACTTGTGATTCATTGTGTTTGATTGTGTTTGGAGGAGTCTGGTGAAGAAGACGGTCACGAAGCTCGCCGACGGCCGGGAACTGCTCTACTACGACAGCCACGACGACGTCGTGCGCGACGCCGTCGACCGGCGACCCCTCGGCGCCGTGTCGACCTCGTCCGAGATCCGCCGGGATCCGCTCCTCGGCGACAGCGTCGCCATCGCCTCGCACCGGCAGGGCCGCATCTACCACCCGCCGGCCGACGAGTGCCCGCTCTGCCCCTCGCGGGACGGCCGCCGCAGCGAGATCCCCGAGGCGGACTACGACGTTGCCGTGTTCGAGAACCGCTTCCCCTCGCTCGCCGGTGAGTCGGGCCGCTGCGAGGTCGTCTGCTTCACCTCCGACCACGACGCGTCGTTCGCCGACCTCACCGAGGAGCAGGCCGCCCTGGTCCTTGCGGCCTGGACCGACCGCACCGCCGAACTCGCCCGGCTTCCGCAGGTCAGGCAGGTGTTCTGCTTCGAGAACCGGGGCGCCGAGATCGGCGTCACGCTCGGCCATCCGCACGGGCAGATCTACGGGTATCCGTTCGTCACCCCCCGCACCGAACTGATGCTCCGCTCGGCGGCCGCCCACCGCGCCGCGGCCGGCCGCAACCTCTTCGACGACGTGGTGGCCCGCGAAGAGGCCGACGGCTCGCGGATCGTCATCACCGGTGAGCACTGGATCGCCTTCGTGCCGTACGCCGCCCACTGGCCGTACGAGGTGCACCTCTACCCACGACGCCGCGTCCTCGACCTGCGTGAGCTGGATGACGCCGCGCGCGCCGAGTTCCCGCGGATCTACCTGGAACTCCTGCGGCGCTTCGACCGGATCTTCGGCCCCGGCGAGCCGCCGACCCCGTACATCTCGGCCTGGCACCAGGCTCCGTTCGAGGCACCCGGCAGGGAGGACTTCGGGCTGCATCTGGAGCTTTTCACCATCCGACGTACCTCCGGCAAGCTGAAGTTCCTCGCGGGTTCCGAATCCGGCATGAACGTGTTCATCAACGATGTGCCGCCGGAGGCGGCGGCCCAGCGACTGCGAGAGGTAGCGAGCGAGTGAGCAAGCCCCAGAAGAAGTACCTGGTGACGGGCGGCGCGGGATATGTCGGCAGTGTGGTCGCCCAGCATCTGCTGGAGGCCGGTCACGCGGTCACCGTTCTCGACGACCTGTCCACCGGGTTCCGGGAGGGCGTGCCGGGCGGGGCGGAGTTCGTCGAGGGCCGGATCCAGGACGCCGCGAAGTGGCTGGATCCCTCCTACGACGGAGTGCTGCACTTCGCCGCCTTCTCGCAGGTCGGCGAGTCCGTCACCGACCCGGAGAAGTACTGGGTGAACAACGTCGGCGGTTCCCTCGCGCTGCTCGCCGCGATGCGGGACGCCGGGGTACGGACCCTGGTCTTCTCCTCCACGGCCGCGACCTACGGCGAACCGGCCACCACCCCTCTCACCGAGTCCGACGCGACCGCGCCCACCAACCCCTACGGCGCCACGAAGCTCGCCGTCGACCACATGATCACCGGCGAGGCGGCCGCGCACGGACTGGCGGCGGTCTCCCTGCGCTACTTCAACGTGGCGGGGGCGTACGGCGGTTGCGGCGAGCGGCACAGCCCGGAGACGCACCTCATCCCGCTCGTCCTCCAAGTCGCCCTCGGGCAGCGGGAGTCCATCGCCGTGTACGGCGACGACTACCCGACCCCCGACGGCACCTGCGTCCGCGACTACATCCACGTCGCCGACCTCGCCGAGGCCCACCTGCTGGCCCTGGACGCGGCCACCCCGGGCGAGCACCTGATCTGCAACCTCGGCAACGGCAACGGCTTCTCGGTACGCGAGGTCATCGAGACCGTCCGCGAGGTCACCGGCCACCCGGTCCCCGAGACCGTGGCTCCGCGCCGCGCCGGTGACCCCGCCGTGCTGGTCGCCTCCGCCGCCACCGCCAGGGAACGGCTCGGCTGGACGCCGTCGCGCGCCGACCTGGCCGGGATCGTCGCCGACGCCTGGACGTTCGCCCGCCGAGAGGAACCCACCGCCCCGTGACCGCGCACGACGAGTCGACCAGCACCGCCGCCACCGCCCCGGCGCCCGTACCCGCCCGCCCCCCGGAGAACCCGGCCGATCCGGCCGACGCCTTCACCGAGCTGTACGGGCGCGCCCCCGAGGGGGTCTGGGCGGCGCCCGGCCGGGTCAACCTGATAGGCGAGTACACCGACTTCAACGACGGTTTCGTCATGCCGCTCGCCCTGCCGCACACCGCGCGCGCCGCTGTGGCCCGCCGCTCCGACAGCGAACTGCGGCTCCACTCGGCCGACGTGCCGGGCGGTGTCGTGAGCCTGAGGGTCGACGAACTGGCCCCGCACCAGGGGCATGGCTGGGCCGCGTACCCGGCCGGAGTCGTCTGGGCGCTGCGCGAGGCCGGCCACCCGGTCACCGGGGCGGACATCCACCTCACCTCCACCGTGCCCACCGGCGCCGGGCTCTCCTCCTCCGCCGCCCTGGAGGTCGTCACCGCGTTCGCCCTGAACGACCTCTTCGGGTTCGGGCTCTCGGCACCCGAGCTGGCGCTTCTCGGGCAGCGCGCCGAGAACGCCTTCGTCGGCGTGCCGTGCGGGATCATGGACCAGATGGCCTCCGCCTGCTGCACCGACGGTCACGCCCTGTACCTCGACACCCGCGACCTCACCCAGCGCCAGGTCCCCTTCGACCTGGCCGCGCACGGGCTGCGGCTGCTGGTCGTCGACACCCGGGTCAAGCACGCGCTGGGCGACGGCGCGTACGCCGAGCGGCGGGCCGCCTGCGAGACAGGGGCCGCCGCGCTCGGCCTGCGCACACTGCGCGAGCTGCCCTACGAGGGCCTCGGGGTGGCCCTGGAGACCCTGGCCGGTGCGGGCGTGGACGAGTCGGTGGTGCGCTGCGTACGCCATGTGGTGAGCGACAACCACCGTGTGGAACAGGTCATCGCGCTGCTCGACGCGGGCGACGTGCGCGCGGCGGGCCCGGTCCTCGACGCGGGACACGCCTCGCTCCGCGACGATCTGCGGGTCTCCTGCCCGGAGCTGGACCTGGTGGTGTCGGCGGCGGGCGTGGCCGGGGCACTCGGCGCGCGGATGACCGGCGGCGGCTTCGGCGGCTCGGCGATCGTCCTGGTGGACGAGACATCGGCGGACAGGGTCGCCGAGGCCGTGACGGCGGCGTTCGCCGCGGCGGGACACACGGAGCCGAGGATCTTCCCTGCGGTGCCCTCCGTGGGCGCCCGCCGCCTCGCCTGAGCCCGTCCACGTACGGCCCGCATACGGATCACGAACCGCCCACGGACCGACCGGCACCGCCCACGGACCGACCGGCATCGGCCACCGACCGACCGGTGCCGGTCAGTTCCGGGAATCGCCCTCCGCGCCGGTCGCCCCGCCGTACCCTGATGCACAGCACCGGTGGGGGCCGGTGCCGTTTCAGGGGTACGAGACAGTCGGGTACGGCGCCCGGGGCGGGTGGCAGTCGGCAACGCGGCGGCGGCCGTGGGACTGCGGTCCAACTCCCCGATCCGGGTGGCCGTACCCGCGCCGTTGCGTCCCCGTCTTCGGTGGGCCGGGGCGTCCCGGCAGCAGAGGCAGCATGGGGGTGCCTGTGGCCCGTATCCGGGTTCTCGTGGTGGACGACCACCGTATTTTCGCCGAATCGCTCGCGGCCGCGCTGGCGGCCGAGCCCGACGTGGAGGTGTCGGCGGCGGGCAGCGGCCCGGCCGCGCTGCGCTGCCTGGAACGGGCGGCCGCCGAGGGGCGCGACTACGACGTGATGCTGATCGACGCCGAACTGGGCGCCCTGGCCGCGGCGGGCGGCCGCCGCACACCCGCGCCCGTACCGGAGCCGCGCGCCGGGGAGAACGCGCCGGTGGACGGGATCTCGCTGGTCGCGGGTGTCCACTCCGCCCGGCCCTCCGTGCGCACGGTGGTGCTCGCCGAGAAGGACGACCCGCACCGGGCCGCCCTGGCGCTCCAGGCCGGGGCCTCCGGTTGGGTCGCCAAGGACTGCTCGCTGCAACGGCTGCTCACGGTCGTGCGAGGCGTGCTGCGCGACGAGACGCACCTGCCCCCGGCCCTGCTGACCGGAGTTTTGCGGGAACTGACCGCGGCCCGCAGACACCGCACCGAGAGCGAGCGGCTCGTCGAGTCGCTGACCCCGCGCGAGCGCGAGGTGTTGCGCTGCATGGTGGCGGGACTGGGCCGCAAGGCGGTCGCGGAGCGCCTCTTCCTCTCGCCGCACACGGTGCGCACCCACATGCAGAACGCCCTGGGAAAGCTGGGCGTGCACTCCACCCTGGCCGCGGTCGCGCTGGCACGACGGGCAGGCATCGGACCGGTCGACCTGGAACCGGCCGACCCCGTCCCGTCCCAGAACACCCCGTACGGGAACGTGCTATCCGGGAATGTTGTCGAACGGGGCGGTCAACTGACGTAGCAGACCGGCCAGTTCACCGCGCTCGCGAGTGGAGAGCCTGGCCAGGATGGCGCGTTCCTGAGCGAGCAGCCCGGCCAGCGACTGATCCGCCTTGTCGCGCCCCTCGGTGGTGAGCCGGACCAGCACCCCCCGGCGGTCGTTCGGGTCCGGCAGCCGCTCCACGAGGTTCTTCTTGGCCAGCCGGTCGATGCGGTTGGTCATCGTGCCCGAGGTGACCAGGGTCTGGGTGAGCAACTGGCCGGGGGAGAGCTGATAAGGAGCGCCCGCGCGGCGCAGGGACGTCAGTACGTCGAACTCCCACGGCTCCAGGCCGTGCTCGGAGAACGCGATGCGGCGGGCCCGGTCGAGATGGCGGGCCAGCCGGGAGACGCGACTCAACACCTCAAGCGGTTCCACGTCGAGGTCGGGGCGCTCGCGGCGCCATGCAGCGACCAATCGGTCGACCTCGTCCTCCATGCCGCTCAGTGTAGAGGATCTGTCGACATGAAGTCTCTTGAGTTCAAGCGTCTCGAAGTCAAGTATCTTGACATCGAACTAAATCCGGCGTGATGCTGGTCCCATGACCGCACCCGTCTGGGATCCGCAGCAGTACCTGCGCCACGCGGACCACCGCACCCGCCCCTTCCGCGACCTCCTGGCTCGCGTCCCCGACCCCCCTGCAGCCCCCGCACTCCGCATCGCCGACCTCGGCTGCGGCGCCGGGAACGTCACCATCCTCCTCGCCGACCGCTGGCCCGGGGCCCGGGTCACCGGCTACGACAACTCCCCGCAGATGCTGGAACGGGCCCGCGCCCACACCGGCCCCCTCCTGGACTTCGCCGAGGCCGACGCGGCGACCTGGACCCCCACCGAGCCGTACGACCTGATCGTCTCCAACGCCCTCCTCCAGTGGGTCCCCGGCCACACCGCCCGCTTCCCCGTCTGGCTGGACGCCCTCACCCCCGGCGGTACGCTCGCCTTCCAGGTCCCCGGCAACTTCGACCAGCCCACCCACGTCCTCATGCGGGAACTCGCCGACTCCCCGCGCTGGCGCGCCCGCCTCGACGGCGTACTGCGCCACACCGACGCGGTGCTCACCCCGGCCGCCTACCTCGACGCCCTGACCGCCCCCGGCATCACGGCCGACGTCTGGGAGACCACCTACCTGCACCTGCTGCCGGGCGAGGACCCGGTGCTCGACTGGGTGAAAGGCACCGGCCTGCGCCCCGTCCTCACCGCCCTCGCCGACGACCCCCAGGCCCGCGAGGCGTTCCTCACCGCCTACCGCGACCTGCTGCGCACCGCCTACCCGGCGGGCCCGCACGGCACGGTGCTCCCGTTCCGCCGCGTCTTCGCCGTGGCCCACAAAGCGACCAGTGAAAAGCCCCGAACGGACACACGCAACGCAACCCGCCCCCAAACCCCTACGGAAACCACCGAGGAGAAGCGATGATCGCCGCCCTCGACCACGTCCAGCTGGCCGCCCCCGCAGGATCCGAGGACACGCTGCGCGCGTACTACGCGGACGCCCTCGGCATGACCGAGACCCCCAAGCCCCCGGCCCTCGCCGCCCGCGGCGGCTGCTGGTTCCAGACGGGAGCGGTCCAGCTCCACATCGGCATCGAACAGGACTTCCGCCCGGCGAGGAAGGCCCACCCCGGCCTGCGCGTCACGGACATCGACGCGTACGCGGCCCGGCTGGAGGCGCACGGCGCGGAGGTGAGCTGGGACGACGAGCTGCCCGGACACCGGCGCTTCTTCAGCCACGACCCGGTGGGCAACCGGCTGGAATTCCTGGAACCGACGGCAGCCAGCGACCGGTGAGCGGACGACGGAGACATCGGGCTCGGGGCCGTTGCGGGCATCGAGGACCACCGTCATCTCGCGTTCGACTTTCAGACTGCCCGGCACCGTGCCGCGCAGCCCGTTCACCAGAAGTCGATCATCTTGGCGTGGAAACGCCGCTGCGGACTCACGAAAAGAGGGAGAGCCTGGTGCGTCGCGACTGACGAACGGCCGCGGCGCACCAGAAGACCACGCCCGGCGACCGTGCCCGGTGTCAGCTCTTGCGGTGCCCTACCAGCCGAGGCCGCGACTCCAGGTTCTCCAGACCGTGCCAGGCCAGGTTCACCAGATGGGCCGCGACCTCCGCCTTCTTCGGCTTGCGGGCGTTCACCCACCACTGGCCGGTCAGGGCCACCATGCCGACCAGCGCCTGCGCGTACAGCGGGGCCAGCTTCGGATCGAAACCGCGGGCCTTGAACTCCAGGCCCAGGATGTCCTCCACCTGAGTGGCGATGTCACTGATCAGGGACGCGAACGTGCCCGTCGACTGGGCGACCGGGGAGTCACGGACCAGGATGCGGAAACCGTCCGTGTACCGCTCGATGTAGTCGAGCAGCGCGAACGCCGCCTGCTCCAGCAGCTCACGCGGGTGCCCCGCCGTCAGCGCACCGGTCACCATGTCGAGGAGCCGGCGCATCTCGCGGTCGACCACCACCGCGTACAGCCCCTCCTTGCCGCCGAAGTGCTCGTACACCACCGGCTTCGAGACACCCGCGCGAGCCGCGATCTCCTCCACGGAGGTGCCCTCGTAACCCTTGTCGGCGAACAGGGTGCGACCGATGTCCAACAGTTGCTCGCGGCGCTCCTTGCCGGTCATCCTGACCCGACGGGCCCGCCGGGTCGACGTAGGACGGGTGTTCTCGCTGCTGGTGCTGGAGTCGGTCGCCACACCGTCAATCATGCCGCGTCGCCGCGCGCGGGGGCGCGGCGGGAGTCGATACGCCGGGAGTCGACACGCCGCGACGCGATCCGGGCCCGGTCCGGCCAGCGCACGTCGTACGCCCACCCCAGCTTCTCGAACCAGCGGATCAGCCGGGCACTCGAATCGATCTGCCCCCGCCCCACACCGTGCCGCGCGCACGTCGGGTCCGCGTGGTGCAGGTTGTGCCACGACTCGCCGCACGACAGCACCGCCAGCCACCACACGTTCCCCGAACGGTCACGGGACCTGAACGGGCGCTTGCCGACCGCGTGACAGATCGAGTTGATCGACCACGTGACATGGTGCAGCAGGGCCACCCGCACGAGCGAGCCCCAGAAGAAAGCGGTCGCCGCACCCCACCACGACATCGTCACCAGACCCCCCACCAGCGGCGGAACCGCCAGCGACACGGCCGTGAGCGTCACGAAATGGCGGGAGACCCCGCAGATCGCCGGATCCTTGAGCAGATCGGGGGCGTACGTCCGCTGCGGCGTCTGCTCCTCATCGAACATCCAGCCGATGTGCGCCCACCACAGCCCCTTCAACAGGGCCGGCAGCGTCTCGCCGTACCGCCACGGCGAATGCGGATCGCCCTCCGCGTCCGAGAAACGGTGATGCCTGCGGTGATCCGCCACCCACCGCACCAGCGGCCCCTCCACCGCCAGCGAACCCGCCACCGCCAGCGCGATGCGCAACGGACGCCTCGCCTTGAACGAACCATGCGTGAAATAACGATGGAAACCGATCGTGACGCCGTGGCAGCCGATGAAGTACATCACCACCAGCAGACCAAGATCGAGCCGGCTCACCCCCCGGCCCCAGGCCAACGGCACCGCCACCGCCAGCGCCAGGAACGGCACCACGATGAACAGCACAAGCGCGATCTGCTCGATCGGCCCTTTGCTGTCCCCGCCCAGCGTGGCGGACGGAAGGACCTGACCATTGGCCGACGACGACTCCGCGTCGTCGATCACAGCGGGGCTGGTGTTCATGCGAAATCCCGTGGGGATGAGGAGTACGACGGACAGCCTGACTACGGATCCGTAACCTACGGTTACGTAAGTATGGCAGCGCGGAGACCCGCCGCACGAGAGCGCGACGACCGACCGGGTGGGGAAAACCCGAACGGGCCGCCAGCCATGCCGACGACATGGACACCTATCCTGGTGGAGTCGGACAGCGCGGTCCGCACTCTGCTGTCCGGGGTGGCCTCAGCACCGCTGCCGGCCGCGGCCCCGGAGACCCCGTGCCCGCGCGACTCCCCCCACCACCCACGTGTGGGAGCCGCAACGCGACGCACCTCCTCATTCACTGCAAGGAGCCGCACACTGTGAGCAGTGCCGACCAGACCCACGCCGCCAGCCCCGAGCTGCGCGCCGACATCCGCCGCCTCGGCGACCTGCTGGGCGAGACCCTCGTCCGCCAGGAAGGCCAGGAACTCCTCGACCTCGTCGAACGAGTACGCGCCCTGACCCGCACCGACGGCGAAGCCGCCGCCGCACTCCTCGGCGACACCGACCTGCAGACCGCCGCGCGCCTCGTCCGCGCCTTCTCCACCTACTTCCACCTCGCCAACGTCACCGAGCAGGTCCACCGCGCCCGCGAGATGCGCGACCGGCGCGCCGCCGAGGGCGGAGTCCTCGCCCGCACCGCCGACCGCCTCAAGGACGCCGACCCGCAGCACCTGCGCGAGACCGTCAGGCACCTCAACGTGCGACCCGTCTTCACCGCCCACCCCACCGAGGCCGCCCGGCGCTCCGTCCTGGGCAAGCTCCGCCGCATCGCCGAACTCCTCGAAACCCCCGTCATCGACGCCGACCGGCGCCGCCAGGACCTCCGCCTCGCCGAGAACATCGACCTCATCTGGCAGACCGACGAACTCCGCGTCGTCCGCCCCGAGCCCGCCGACGAGGCCCGCAACGCCATCTACTACCTCGACGAACTCCACATGGGCGCCGTCGGCGACGTGCTGGAGGACCTCGCCGCCGAACTCGAACGCATCGGCGTCGAACTTCCCGCAGGCACCCGCCCCCTCACCTTCGGCACCTGGATCGGCGGCGACCGCGACGGCAACCCCAACGTCACCCCCGAGGTCACCCGCGAAGTCCTGATCCTCCAGCACGAACACGGCATCACCGACGCCCTCGAACTCGTCGACCACCTGCGCGCCCAGCTCTCCAACTCCATCCGCTACACCGGCGCCACCGACGAACTCCTCACCTCCCTCCAGGCCGACCTCGAACACCTCCCCGAGATCAGCCCCCGCTACAAGCGCCTCAACGCCGAAGAGCCCTACCGGCTCAAGGCCACCTGCATCCGACAGAAGCTCCTCAACACCCGCGAACGCCTCGCCGGCGGCACCTCCCACCGCCCCGGCTGCGACTACCTCGGCACCACCGACCTCCTCGCCGACCTCGAACTCATCCAGACCTCCCTGCGCGAACACCGCGGCGGCCTCTTCGCCGACGGCCGCATGGACCGCACCATCCGCACCCTCGCCGCCTTCGGCCTCCAGCTCGCCACCCTGGACGTCCGCGAACACGCCGACGCCCATCACCACGCCCTCGGCCAGCTCTTCGACCGGCTCGGCGAGGAATCCTGGCGCTACGCCGACATGCCCCGCGACTACCGGCAGAAGCTCCTCGCCAAGGAACTCCGCTCCCGCCGCCCCCTCGCCCCCACCCCCGCCCCGCTGGACCCCGCCGGACACAAGACCCTCGGCGTCTTCCACACCATCAAGGAAGCCTTCGAACGCTTCGGCCCCGAAGTCATCGAGTCCTACATCATCTCGATGTGCCAGGGCGCCGACGACGTCTTCGCCGCCGCCGTCCTCGCCCGCGAGGCCGGCCTCATCGACCTCCACGCCGGCTGGGCCAAAATCGGCATCGTCCCCCTCCTGGAGACCACCGACGAACTCCGCGCCGCCGACGTCATCCTCGACGACATGCTCGCCGACCCCTCCTACCGCCGCCTCGTCTCCCTCCGCGGCGACGTCCAGGAGGTCATGCTCGGCTACTCCGACTCCTCCAAGTTCGGCGGCATCACCACCTCCCAGTGGGAGATCCACCGCGCCCAGCGCCGCCTGCGCGACGTAGCCCACCGCTACGGCGTACGCCTGCGCCTCTTCCACGGCCGCGGCGGCACCGTCGGCCGCGGCGGCGGCCCCTCCCACGACGCGATCCTCGCCCAGCCCTGGGGCACCCTCGAAGGCGAGATCAAGGTCACCGAACAGGGCGAGGTCATCTCCGACAAGTACCTCATCCCGGCCCTCGCCCGCGAGAACCTCGAACTGACCGTCGCGGCCACCCTCCAGGCATCCGCCCTGCACACCGCGCCCCGACAGTCCGACGAAGCCCTCGCCCGCTGGGACGCGGCCATGGACACCGTCTCCGACGCCGCCCACGCCGCCTACCGCGAGCTCGTCGAGGACCCCGACCTCCCCGCCTACTTCTTCGCCTCCACCCCCGTCGACCAGCTCGCCGAACTCCACCTCGGCTCACGCCCCTCCAGGCGCCCCGACTCCGGCGCCGGACTCGACGGACTGCGCGCCATCCCCTGGGTCTTCGGCTGGACCCAGTCCCGCCAGATCGTCCCCGGCTGGTACGGCGTCGGCTCCGGCCTCAAGGCCCTGCGCGAAGCCGGCCTCGACACCGTCCTCGACGAGATGCACGAGAACTGGCACTTCTTCCGCAACTTCATCTCCAACGTCGAGATGACCCTCGCCAAGACCGACCTGCGCATCGCCCGCCACTACGTCGACACCCTCGTCCCCGACGAGCTCAAGCACGTCTTCACCGCCATCGAGGCCGAACACGCCCTCACCGTCCAGGAAGTCCTGAAGGTCACCGGCGCATCCGAACTCCTCGGCACCAGCCCCGTCCTCCAGCAGACCTTCGCCATCCGCGACGCCTACCTCGACCCCATCTCCTACCTCCAGGTCTCCCTCCTGGCCCGCCAGCGCGAAGCAGCCGCACGCGGTGAGGAACCCGACCCGCTGCTCGCCCGCGCCCTGCTCCTCACCGTCAACGGAGTCGCCGCCGGCCTGCGCAACACCGGCTGACCGGCACCCCGCCCCACGGGGGCGGTTCCGCCACGGCAACACGACCTCGCACCACGCCGTCGACATCGCGGCATGGAACTACAACGCGAAGAACACCGCCACCAGCAGAACCGCCCCCGCCACCCCCGTACCCCACCCGATCCGGGACAGCCGCATACCGCCCCCGATCACCAGCGAGGACAGCACCAGCGCACCCCCCAACGGCACCCACGCGTGCAGAAAACCCGCCACCCCCGCACGCACCACATCATCCGTGCCCGGCCGCACCACCACCGGAAAACGATCACCACGCCGCGCCCCGACCGACTTCTCGACCGTCACCCGGGAGCGTGCGGCCGCCTGCCCCGACGGCGTGAACGGACCCGTGCACACGTCCGCACCACAGCCCGTCACGGTCATCGCCCCGTGCTCACGACCCTTGCCCAGAACGATGTGGTGCGCCGAATCCCACGAGGACCGCACCCCCGCGGCGAGCAACAAGAGAACGACACAGCCCATGGCAGCAGTACGGGCATGCACCAAGGCGCGGGGGGAGGAACTCCGCTTCATGGGCAGCGATCCTTGGTCAGAGCGGCACGCCCGGTCAACTCGCGGACGAAATACGCGGCTTACCGTCGGGAATGTCAGCAGTTGCGCACCACCGGGACCGCCACGACCGCCGGACCAGGACCGCTACGGCCGACGGGCCCGCGGCCCGGGGGTGTCAGGCGCGGACGTCAGGCGCGGACGTCAGACCTGAAGGGCAGGCGCGGACGGCAAGTGCGGACGTCAGGCGCGGCGAACCGGGAACGTCAGGCGTTGTACGCGCTCTGCGCCCGCTCCAGCCCCTCCGCCAGCAGACACTCCACCGAGTCCGCCGCCCGGTCCACGAAATACGCCAGCTCCTTGCGCTCCGCCGAGGAGAAGTCCTTCAGCACGAAATCCGCGACCTGCATCCGCCCCGGCGGCCGCCCGATCCCGAACCGCACCCGGTGATAACCCGCGCCCAGCGACTTCGTCATCGACTTCAGCCCGTTGTGCCCGTTGTCACCGCCCCCCAGCTTCAGCCGCAGGGTCCCGTAGTCGATGTCCAACTCGTCATGAATGGCCACGACACGCTCCACCGGCACCTTGTAGAAGTCGCACAACGCCGTGACCGGGCCACCGGACAGATTCATGTACGACATCGGCTTCGCCAGCACCACCCGCCGGCTCGACGGCCCCGGCGGACCCATACGGCCCTCGACCACCTGCGCCTGCGCCTTCTGCGCCCGCTTGAACTTCCCGCCGATCCGCTCGGCGAGCAGGTCGACGACCATGAAACCCACGTTGTGCCGGTTCGCCGCGTATTCGGGACCGGGATTGCCCAGGCCCACGATGAGCCAGGGGGCGGTGGCGTCGGACATCTGCGCTCGGTCTCCTCGCACACGGGACGGGTACGGACCCCGGAAGGCCCGGACGGCCCGATCGAAAGGGAAACGGGGCGGCGGGTCCCGGACACGGGAACCGCCGCCCCGTCAGTGAAGCGTCAGCGAAGCATCGCGGACGAGGCTCAGCCCTCGGCGCCCTCTTCCCCGGCGGCCGGCTCCGCGGCCTTCGCGGCGACGACCTGGAGCACGATGGCCTCCGGGTCGTCCACCAGCGCGGAGCCCTCGGGCAGCGGGATGTCCTTGGCGAACACCGACGCACCGGCGTCCAGACCCTGGACCGAGACCGTGACGGACTCGGGGATGTGGGTGGCCTCGGCCTGGATGCGCAGGGTGTTCATCACGTACTCCAGCAGGTTGCTGCCCGGAGCCAGATCACCCTCGACGTGCACCGCGACCTCGACGTCGACCTTCTCACCGCGCTTGACCGTCAGCAGGTCGACGTGCTCCAGGAAGCCCTTCAGCGGGTCGCGCTGCACGGCCTTCGGGATGACCAGGGCGCTCTTGCCGTCGATGTCCAGACCGATCAGGACGTTGGCCGTCTTGAGCGCCATCATCAGGGCGTGACCCGGCAGCGTGACGTGGACCGGCTCGGCACCGTGACCGTAGACGACCCCGGGAACCAGGCCGTCGCGGCGGGCGCGACGGGCGGCACCCTTGCCGAACTCGGTACGGACCTGGGCGGCGAGCTTGACCTCAGCCATGACTGCACTCCTCGTGAGGTGACGGAAAACGAACGGTCACCCGGCCCACGACAGGCCTGCTACGAAGAGCGCGTCGATAACGGACCGCCGTACACATGAGTACGGCCTCCCTCGCCGAGCAACTCGAAGAGTCTACCCGGCGCGGAGGCCGCACCCCAAAGTGGATCTACCGGACCGTACGCCGGCCGGTGCCTACTGCTCCTCGAAGAGGCTGGTGACCGAACCGTCCTCGAACACCTCGCGCACCGCGCGCGCGATCGTCGGAGCGATCGACAGCACCGTGATCTTGTCCATCTCCAGCTCGCCCGGCGTCGGCAGCGTGTCCGTGAAGACGAACTCGCTGACCTTCGAGTTCTTCAGCCGGTCCGCGGCCGGGCCCGACAGCACACCGTGCGTCGCGGTCACTATCACGTCCTCGGCGCCGTGCGCGAACAGCGCGTCGGCGGCGGCGCAGATCGTGCCACCGGTGTCGATCATGTCGTCCACCAGGACACAGACCCGGCCCTTGACGTTCCCGACCACCTCGTGGACCGTCACCTGGTTGGCGACGTCCTTGTCACGGCGCTTGTGCACGATGGCCAGCGGCGCGTCCAGCCGGTCGCACCAGCGGTCCGCGACCCGCACCCGGCCCGCGTCCGGCGAGACCACCGTCAGCTTCGAACGGTCCACCTTCGCCCCGACGTAGTCCGCCAGTATCGGCAGCGCGAACAGGTGGTCCACCGGGCCGTCGAAGAAGCCCTGGATCTGGTCCGTGTGCAGATCCACCGTGAGGATCCGGTCCGCACCCGCCGCCTTCATCAGATCGGCCACCAGACGCGCCGAGATCGGCTCACGACCACGGTGCTTCTTGTCCTGCCGGGCGTAACCGTAGAACGGGACGATCACCGTGATGGAGCGGGCCGACGCGCGCTTCAGCGCGTCCAGCATGATCAGTTGCTCCATGATCCACTTGTTGATCGGAGCGGTGTGGCTCTGGATCAGGAAGCAGTCGGCGCCGCGCGCGGACTCCTGGAAGCGGACGTAGATCTCGCCGTTGGCGAAATCGAATGCCTTCGTCGGCACGAGACCGACACCCAGTTGGTGCGCGACCTCCTCGGCCAGCTCGGGGTGGGCGCGGCCGGAGAAGAGCATCAGTTTCTTCTCGCCGGTCGTCTTGATCCCGGTCACAGCACAGTCTCCTCAGACATGTTCCTGGCGCCGCGCACGTGTCCCAATGTGCGACGAGCCAGCCGAAATGGGGTGAGCACCTATCACGGTACGCCGTGCACGGCGTACCTGTTTCCGGTCAACTTTCGCTGTCGTGCTCCGCGGCTGCCGTCTGAGCCGCCTGCGCTGCGGCGCTCCCCGGACGCTTGCGGGCCACCCAACCCTCGATATTCCTTTGCTGGCCACGGGCGACGGCCAACGAACCGGGCGGTACGTCCTTGGTGATGACCGAGCCGGCGGCGGTGTAAACGCCGTCCCCGACCGTGACGGGAGCCACAAACATATTGTCCGAACCGGTACGGCAGTGGGAGCCGATCGTGGTGTGGTGCTTGGCCACACCGTCGTAGTTCACGAACACGCTCGCGGCACCGATGTTGGTGTGATCGCCGATCGTCGCGTCACCGACATAGCTCAGATGCGGGACCTTGGTGCCCTCGCCGATCGTCGCGTTCTTCATCTCCACGTACGTACCGGCCTTGGACCGCGTCCCGAGCCTCGTGCCCGGCCGCAGATAGGCGTACGGGCCCACCGTCGCGCCCTCGCCGACCTCGGCCCCGTCACAGACCGTGCTGTCCACGCGCGCGCCTTCGCCCACGCGGGTGTCCTTGAGCCGGGAGTTCGGCCCGACCTCGGCGTCCTCGGCGAGGTGCGTGGTGCCGAGCAGCTGGGTGCCCGGGTGCACGATCACGTCCCGCTCGTACGTCACGGTCACGTCGATCAGCGTGGACGCCGGGTCGACGACGGTCACACCGGCGGTCATGGCCCGCTCCAGCAGCCGCTGGTTCAGCAGCCGCCGGGCCTCGGCCAGCTGCACCCGGTTGTTGATGCCGAGGATCTCGCGGTGGTCGCCGGCGACGCAGGCGCCGACCCGGTGACCGGCCTCGCGCAGGATGGACAGCACGTCGGTGAGGTACTCCTCGCCCTGGCTGTTGTCCGTACGGACCTTGCCGAGCGCGTCCGCGAGCAGTCGGCCGTCGAACGCGAAGACCCCGGAGTTGATCTCCCGGATCGCCCGCTGGGCCTCGCTCGCGTCCTTGTGCTCGACGATCTCGGTGACCGCGTCGGTGGCCGGGTCGCGGACGATGCGCCCGTAGCCGGTGGAGTCCGGGACCTCGGCGGTCAGCACGGTGACGGCGTTGGCGTCGGCCATGTGCGTGGCCGAGAGCGCGGCGAGCGTCTCGCCGGACAGCAGCGGGGTGTCGCCGCAGACGACGATCACGGTGCCCTCGACGGACCCGCCCAGCTCGTCGAGCCCGACGCGCACGGCGTTGCCGGTGCCCCGCTGCTCGGCCTGGTGGGCGGTGCGCAGCCGGTCGTCGACGGCGGTGAGGTGCGCGGTGACCCGCTCGCTCTCGTGGCCGACGACCACGACGAGATGGGCCGGGTCCAGTTCGCGGGCGGCGGCGACGACGTGTCCGACGAGCGAACGCCCGGCGATCTCGTGCAGGACCTTGGGTGTCTTCGACTTCATGCGGGTGCCCTCACCCGCTGCGAGGACGACGACGGCTGCCGGGCGTTCGGAGCTCACGGAAATGCCCTTCGGCTTCGGGTGGTGGACATCCGAAGGATACCGGGGGGCCTGTGGGGGGCCGGCGGGTGGACGGGCGGGGGATACGCGTCCGGACATGCGCACGGGCTCCGACCTTGGCGGTCGGAGCCCGAGAGTGAGGCTCCCCCATCAGGATTTGAACCTGAACAGACGGTACCAAAAACCGCAGTGCTGCCTGATTACACCATGGGGGATCATTCCCGACTGAACCGGACATCTCCCTGGTTTGCCGGGCTGGCACCCAACACTATGCCGTACCAAGTGCCTTCTACGCGACGATAGATCTCGGCGCTCATCGTCCTGGGCGGCGCGTAGACGTGACAAGTCGGTGTCCATGAGTGCCCGGCGCTCCTCATCGGTGTAGCGCGGCTCCGGCTTCGGCAGGTCCCGTACTCGCGGCGAGATTGAGCTCTTCGCGCAGCCCGGCTCCACCTGGATCTGGTCGTACGTCAGTCCTTGCCGTCGCAGTTCGCGGGCCTTCTGCCGCAGGTCGTCCTGGGCGTTGGGTCGCTTCGTCCACTCCGGGGCGGGCTCGCCCCGGATGAGGCGGTTCAGGATGTCGTTGTTGTGAACGTGCAGGCGGTCGCCCATTTGTCGCAGACTGAGGCCCGCCCGGCGGAGGGCGACGGCCTGGGCGCGCAGACCTTCGAAGTCGGCGTACTTGCTCGTGATTTCCGTCATGTGCCGAGCGTCGTCCGGAATGCGGACGTCCGGTGCGAAAGCCTGCTCGATTCGCTATTTCGGGCAATAAGTGGCTGTTCCGTCTTCCTTCGACGGCCACGCGTGCTGTCCAGGTCGCCCGAAAATGAGGGGCGTGCGCCCGTACGCTGGACGGCATGACCGCAACGGGGGAGCACCGGGAAGCCGCAGGGACGACTGCCCGCGGCTATGCGTGGTGGGGACGGCGACGGAGCGTCGCACTGGATGTGGGGCTCGCGCTTCTGTCGGCGCTGGAGTGCGGGTTGGAAGGTGTGGGCTTCGCCCGCGACGCCGCGCTGCCGGTGCCGGTCGGCGTGCTGTTCGGGCTGGTCGCGGGGGCCGTGCTGGTCGTGCGGCGGCGCTGGCCGATCGCCGTGGTGCTGGTGGCGATCGCGACGGCGCCCGCCGAGATGGGCTTCCTGATGGGGCTGGTCGGCCTCTACACGCTGGCGGCCTCAGAGGTGCCGCGCAGGATTACGGCCGTGCTGGCGGGGATGTCCTTCGCCGGGACGTTCATCGTCACGTACGTACGGATGCGGCAGAGCGTCGCCGAGCAGGCCGACTTCGGGCCGGCCGACGGCTACATCCCGCTGATCTCCCTCTTCATGTCGTTGGGGCTCACCGCGCCGCCCGTGCTGCTCGGCCTGTACATAGGGGCCAGGAGGCGGCTGATGGAGAGCCTGCGGGAGCGGGCGGATTCGCTGGAACGGGAGCTCTCGCTGCTCGCCGACCGGGCCGAGGAGCGGGCCGAGTGGGCGCGGACGGAGGAGCGCCACCGGATCGCCCGCGAGATGCACGACGTGGTGGCCCACCGGGTGAGCCTGATGGTCGTGCACGCCGCCGCGCTCCAGGCCGTGGCGCCGAAGGACCCGGCGAAGGCGGTGCGGAACGCGGCGCTGGTCGGTGACATGGGGCGGCAGGCGCTCACGGAGTTGCGGGAGATGCTCGGGGTGCTGCGGGCGGGGGAGTCGGTGGTGCCCCGGTCCGCGCAGGCGCAGGTGCCGCTCGCTTCGGTCGGCCGGGCGGCGGCTGCGGCGGCGGATGCGGCGGCGGTGGAGGACGGTCCCCGGCTGGCCGAGGTGGAGAAGCTGGTCGGGGAGTCCCGGGCGGCCGGTATGACGGTGGAGCTGTCGGTGGACGGCGACGCCCGCCCGTACGCGCCGGAGGTCGAGCAGACCGCGTACCGGGTGGTGCAGGAGGCGCTGACGAACGTGCACAAGCACGCGGCGGGCGCGAAGACGTGGGTACGGCTGGCGCACCGCGGCTCGGAGGTCGCGATGCAGGTGGAGAACGGTCCGTCGGACGCCGCGACGGCGGATGCCGGGTTGCCGAGCGGGGGCAACGGGCTCGTCGGCATGCGGGAGCGGGTGCTGGGGCTCGGGGGTGTGTTCGTCTCGGGTCCGACGGACGCGGGGGGTTTCCGGGTGTCGGCGGTGCTGCCGGACCGGGGAGCCGCGTCGGCCTGAGCGCGGGCGCGTGGGTCCGGTTGTGGGGTCGGGTCGCGTCGGCCTGAGCGCGCGGGCGCGTGGGTGTGAGCGGGTCTCGGGCCCGTCCGGTCCTGGCTGCGTCGGTCCGATCGGTGTCGCGCCGGCTGACCGGGCCTTGCCGGGCGCGGAGTGGCCGGGCGGGGGGCAGGTGGGCCGGTGGCGCAGGGGGCGGCGAGCGGGTGTTCAGCCCGCGGTGAGGCGTTCCGGTTGGATGCCCGTGACGAGGGTGGTCAGGGCCTGGTCGATGTCCGGGCCGAGGAACCAGTCGCCGGTGTGGTCGACGCTGTAGACGCGGCCTTCGGAGTCGATCGCGAGGATCGCCTGTCCGTCGCCCTCCTCGCCCAGGGGGCTGATCTCGGTCTCCAGGGCCCGGCCGAGGTCGCCGAGGGTGCGGGCGAGGTGCAGGCCGCTCATCGGGTCGATGCGTACCGGGGCGGGTGCGATCTGGCGGCCGGGTGCGGTGGCCTTGATGTGCAGTCCGCCGAATTCCGCCCATGCCTCCACGGCCGCCGGGAAGACGGCGTGCTCGTGGCCGGCGGGTGAGCGGTGGGCGCGCAGGGCGTCGGCCCATTCCTCGGCCCGGCGGATGTCCCAGCGGCCGGGCTGCCAGCCCGCGGCACGCAGGGCGCCGTCGACGGCGGCGGGGAAGCGGGTCGAGGTGTGGCGGTCGGGGCGCGCGGGGGGCATCTGGCCGGGCAGGTCGGTTCGGTCGTGCATCGGCGCGTGGTCAGCCCTTCTCGGCGGTGGTCGCCGCCCCGTTCGTCGCGAGGTCGACGGGACGTACTCCGAAGTGGGCGAGCATCGCCGTGCAGGAGCGGCACGGCGGCGCGTAGCTGCCGTGCAGGGGGTCGCCGTCCTCGCGGATGTGCCGTGCGGTGAGGCGGGAGTGCTTGAGGGCGCGGCGTGCCTCGCCGTTGGTCAGGGGCTTGCGGCGGGCGCGCTTGGAGCGGGCGGCTTCGGCCGCGGCGAGGTGCCGGGACAGGAGCATGGCCTCGGGGCAGCGGCCGGTGAAGCGTTCGCGCTGGCCGCTGGTGAGGGTGTCGAGGAAGTCCTGCACCAGGGGGTGGAGCACGGGGGGCTGGTCGCCCTTGCCCGCGGTGCAGGTGAGTGTCTCGCCGCGTACGGACAGGGCCGCGGCCACCGCGGGGAGGATGCCGTCGCGGCGCTGCTGCAACCGGGGTGCGTGAGTGGTACGGGTGCTGCTCCAGCTGAGGCGTGGATCCCCGGGTGTGGTGGCGGGTGTGACTGTTCGTGCGGTGTGCATGGCGCTGTTCCCTCCCGTGCCCGCGGCGGTGGCCGCGTGGTGTGCACGCCCCCGAGTTGCGGTGACAGCCTGCCAAATGTCCGGGCTGGTGGGGAAGCTGGGGCGGGGTTACGGCGGTTTGTGTCGCCCTGGGGGGGCGGGGAAACGGCCTCCGGGGGTGGCGAAACGGCGCCTGGGGTGGGAAACGGCCAGTGGGGGGCCGGGAAAGGGCCCTGGGGGTGGGGGCGTCGCTCGTCCGCCATGCGGTTGTGACGGTTCGTGACGGATGGGAGGGGCGGTCGGGACGGAGGCGGTACAGGGCGGTTCCGGGTCTTGCGGCACCGCATAGGCTGTGCGCGGACCGTCCCCCTCGGGCAGGCCGGTCCTCACCAGCCAGACGCAGCAGGGGGCAACGCCATGACGACAGGTCGGCCCGGGCAGCAAGCCGCGCCGCCGAACGCGGCCTACGCCGGGCAGCTCGTGCATTTCCCGGATCCGGTCCGTGCGGCCCGTCACCCCGGGGGTGTGCGGATGGGCGCGGGCGGGAGTCCGGACTTCTCGCCGTACGCGCGTGCCGCCGCGGAGATCGCCGAGCCCCCGCAGGGGTTCGGTGTGGACGAGCTGCGGTTGACGGACTACGTCTCGGCCAACGCGGCGCTGGCGGCGAGCGGTCATGAGCTGTGGGACACGATTCCGGCGGTCGCGACGCCGCACGGCTGGACGTGGCACCACGTTCCCGGCGGTCGACGCATGGAGTTGATCCCGGTCGAGGTCAAGGCGCTGCTGAGGCATCACGCGGGTCTCGCGGCGACGGACGTCGACCAGGACAAGCGAGGCACCCGGCCGTTGCAGGAGACGCGGCCCGCGCACTTCCGGCTGCCGAAGGAGGCCGTGGCGGTGACCGAGCAGCAGGTGCAGGGGGTCGAGGAGGACCTCGGTTACCGGCTGCCTGGTGCGTACCGTTCGTTCCTCAAGGCGGCGGGTGGTTCGGCGCCCGTCGGTGCGGCGCTCGACGCGCAGTTGGGGCTCCTGGTCGATCAGCCATTCTTCACGGTGCGCGAGGAGGCGGCCGTGAACGATCTGGTGTACGTGAACAAGTGTCTGCGGGACCACCTGACCAAGGATTTCCTGGGTGTCGCCTTCGTCCAGGGCGGTCTGCTCGCGGTGAAGGTGAAGGGTTCCGGTACCGGTTCGGTGTGGTTCTGCGCGTATGACGACGCCCGGGACCGGGACGGCTGGAACGTGCAGGAGCGGGTGGACCGGCTGCTGCTGCCGTGCGGTGACGACTTCGATGCGTTCCTGGAGCGCCTGGCGGGCAATCCGCCGGAGCTGGAGACCGTGGCGAACCTGATGGTGGACGGTGGCTTCGCGCGGGCCGTCCCGGTGGAGGGGTGAGCGCGATGGTGACGTTCGCGCAGGCGCAGGAGCGCGCCGACGAGTGGATCAACGGCGATGTGCCCGCGTATCAGCACCGTGAGGTGCGGGTGCGGGAGTTCGAGCTGGGTTTCGTCGTGTGGGGCGAGGACCGGGCCGAGGGTCCGGTCTCGGACGGCGGCCGGCAGCGGCTGGTGATCGCCAGGGACAGCGGTGAGGCCACGCTGTGGCCGGGGCTGCCGGTGGGCGAGATCATCCGGCGGTACGAGGAGGAGTACGGGGCGGTCGCCGCCGCGCCGGCCGCTCCGGAGCCGCCGCAGCGGGTCGATCTGAATCAGACGTCGTTCCTGCTGACTCCGCCGGAGTGGCTTCAGGAGGCGGCGGACAAGCTGGGTATTCCGGATCACCGGAACGACCGGAACGATCAGGGCGGTCAGGGCGGTGAAGGGGGCCTGAGCGGGGCTCCGGGGGTGCCGGGCGCGCCTGCGTCGACCGGAGGGACGAGCGGAGGCGCGGCCGGGGGCACGGGCGGAGGCGCGACCGGAGGGACGAGCGGAGGCGCGGGCGGGGGCACGGGCGGTGGCCGGGTCGAGTACGAGCCCACCGCGAACGATGGCGTTCCGGCGCCGCCGCCGAACGTGCCCGCCGGTTCCACCCCGTGGGACGGGACCGACACCAACGGGGGTTCGGACGACGGCTCGGTCCCGCTTCCCGCCACGGTGTTCGCGCCGCCGCTCTCGGGCACCGACGACGAGGGCACCCCGCCGCCGGTCGTGCCCGCCGACGCGCCGACCGCCCTCATGTCGGGTGGCAGTCAGCTGCCGCCGACGGCGATCGCCCCGGGGCTGGACTCGCCGCGTCCAGCCGGGCCCGGGGCCGGGGCACAGGCTCCCGACGCGCCGGGGGCTTCGGCGCCCGGTACGCCCGCGCCCGGTACTCCTGTGCCCGGTGCCGGTGATATCGCGGACGCGACCACCGGCAAGGCCGTCGTGCCGCCGCGCGGTACGCGTGGGGGCGGTCCTTCGACCCCGCCTCCGCCCGGTGTACCGGGCGCTCCGGGTGCGCGTCCGGGCGCGCCGGTGCCGCCGCCCTCGGGGCCAGGTGCGCCCGGTTCTCCGGCGGGCGGGTACCTGCCGACGCAGCTCGTCCCCGAACAGGCTCCGCCGAGCCCGCCCGGCCCGCCCGGTCCGCCCGGTCCGCCTGGGCCTCCTGGTTCCCCCGGAGGGCCTGGTCATGCCGGTGCTTCCGGTGCGTCGCAGCCGCCGAGCCCGCCCGGTCCGCCGAGCCCGCCCGGTCCGCCGAGCCCGCCCGGTCCGCCGGGCCCGCCCGGTCCGCCGGGCCCGCCCGGGGTGCCTGGCGGTTCGGTGCCGCCCGCGCCTCATGGTTCGACGCCTCCGCCGGGTGGCGGGGTGCATCACGCGGCCACGATGCTCGCCGACCCGAACATGGGCGGTCCGGGCGCGCCGCAGCCTCCGGGCCCGCCCGGCCCGCCCGGTCCTCCTGGTCCGCCCGGGGCGCCTGGTGGTGCCGGCGCTTCCGGCGCGCCGCAGCCGCCGAGCCCGCCCGGTCCGCCCGGGGTGCCTGGTGCGCCTGGTGGTTCGGTGCCGCCCGCGCCTCATGGTTCGACGCCTCCGCCGGGTGGCGGGGTGCATCACGCGGCCACGATGCTCGCCGACCCGGGCAGGGGCGGCCTCGGTGCTCCGCAGCCTCCCGGTCCGCCCGGCCCTCCGGGCGCGCCGCAGGGGGCCGGTCCCGTACCGCCGCCCGGACACACCCCGCCGCCCGCGGCGTACGCGTATCCGCAGCAGCCTGGGCAGCCGACCGTCGGTCCCGGCTACCAGTCCGTGCTGCGCTACCGCGCGCCCGACGGCAGCGAGCAGCAGCTGATCCGCCGCTCGGCGCCCGGCACCCCGCACCCGGAGTGGCAGATGCTGCACGAGCTGCGGGCGATGAACGTGCCGCCGCAGCAGGTCATCGAGCTGCACACGGAGCTGGAGTCGTGTGAGCTGCCTGGTGGTTACTGCGCGCGGATGATCCGTGAGACCTGGCCGCAGGTGCGGATCACCAGCGTCGCCCCGTACGGCACCGATCACGCCAGCCGGCAGCAGGGCATGCGGCATCTGCTGACGCATCAGGGCGAGCTGCACCAGGTGGCGGACGGTCCCGCGCGTCCGGCGCCGGTGCGGGCGCCGCTGCCGCAGATGCCGCCCGCGCCGCCGGTGCCGCCGGAGGCCATCGCGCAGGAGATGGTGCAGTCCTTCGGCCCGCAAGGCATCCTGCGCTTCGATGAGCGCGCGGTGTCCCGGCAGGGTGTGCCCGAGACCGTGGCGCGGACGCTGGTGTGGGGCGGGCTGCCCGCCGACTTCGGGCCGTTCTTCTGGGCGCAGCCCGGGCAGCCGGTGGTGCCCACGCTGGCCGAGCTGGCCGCGCAGCGGCAGGTGCAGGCGGCGCCGGACGCGGGGGCGTACCTCGTGATGGGTACCGACTTCGGCCGGGCGATCTGTGTCCAGTACGGCACCGCGAACATCGTGGCCGTACCGGTCGAGGCGGGTCCGGGCGGGCAGTCGGTGGCGCCGCAGTTCGTGAACACCGGGCTGCCGGAGTTCCAGCGTTCGATGGCGTTGCTCGGCCGGATGTGGCGGCTGCGCTTCGGGCTGAACCCGGAACAGGCGGGCCGTTGGACGGTCGACTTCCAGGCTCAGCTGGCGGCGCTGGACGCGGCGGCGCTGGCGTCGCCGGAGAGCTGGTGGTCCGTACTGCTCGAACAGATGTGGGACGGGCTGCTCTGACGATGCGGACGGCCGGTCCGGCGGGGAGCGTCCGGGCCGGTCCGACGCGTGCGCACAGGTTGTCCGGGGCGTGTGCGGACCGGCCGGTTTGACGGATGTGATTCGGGTTGGTCCGACGGATGTGGTTCGGGCCGGTCCGGCGGGTGCGTGCGGACCGGCTGCCGGTCCGCCGGCGGATCCGGGCGTGCCGGTTCCATGGTTGAGGGCGGGCCGGCGGGAGCGGCGCCCGGCTCCGGTGAAGGGGCCGGGCGCCGCGTCGTGCCGTGGTGTGCCCCCCGCCGCTTCCACCCGAAAAGCCTTTGATCGATTCCGACTTCTGCGCCGAATTGCCGCATCCTTGACCTGTTGCTGCTGTTCGGCGAGTCGGAAAGAGGCTTAGGGATGAGTAGTGCACCGGGGTCCGGACTTGGCTTCGTCGGCGTACGGGGGCGCGGTTACCGTCCAGAGCAGGTGGATCGGGCCCTGGCCGGGTTGGTGGCGGAGCGGGACGAGGCGCGGGAGCGGGTGACCCGGCTGACGGCCCAGGTGGAGGGCCTGTCGGCCGAGGCGGTCCGGCTGCGTGAGGTGGTCGCCACGCTCGCCCCGCAGGACTACGCCTCGCTCGGTGAGCGTTCCCAGCGGATTCTGGCACTCGCAAAGGACGAGGCCGGTTCCGTGCGGAGCGCCGCGCAGGAGGAGGCGCAGGCGCTGCGGGACGCGGCGGACGAGGCGGGCCGGGCGGTGCGCGAGTCGGCGCGGGCGGATGCCGAGGCGATGCGTGCGGCGGCCGGTGAGTACGCCGATGAGACGTTGGCCGCGGCCCGTACGGAGGCTGAGCGGATCGTGGCCGAGGCCCGTACGGAGGCCGAGGAGACGCGGGAGCAGGCGCGGTTCATGATGGAGGAGACGCGCCGTCGCACCGAGAGCGTCCTCGTGCACCAGGAGCAGGAGCACGCCGAGCGGTGGAAGGCAGCCGAGGGTGAACTGGCCGAGGCCGAGGCGGCGCAGGCGGCGCGTCACGACGAGTTGACCGAGCGGGCGGAGGCCGGGCTGGCCGAGGCACGGCGCGAACTGGCCCGTGCGGAGGAGGAGGCGCGGCACACCGACGAGAACGCCGAGGCGCGGGCGGCCGAGCTGATCGCGGAGGGCCGGGTCCGCGAGGAGCGGGTGGTCCGGGAGACGGAACGGATTCTGCGGGAGCACGAGGAGGCGCGCGAGGAGCTGCACGCGCACATGACGTACGTGCGCAACACGCTGGCGGCGCTCACCGGGCGGGTGGTCCCGGAGTCGGCGGAGGACCGCCCGGCCCCGGCAGGGGAGTGATCAGCGCACTGTCGTGGGTTCGGGCAGGTGCGGAACAGGGGCTCACACGCTCGGCGTCACGGAAGCCGGGCCGCCACGGCCAGGGGCGTTCTCCAGGTGCTGTCCAGGCGTCGTCGGGGTGTCGGCGGCGGGCTGTCGGTGGGCCCCGGGCGGCTGGGTAGGGTCGCGGTACACCGAGCTGGAGAGGCAGGGGCATGACCGGCATCGTCATTGCGCAGACGACCATCGACGACGAGGACCGGGCGAAGGACCTGGCGCGGGGCGCGGTCGAGAGCAAGCTCGCAGCGTGCGCGCACGTCGACGCGCCGTTCACCGCCTACTACCGGTGGAAGAACGAGATCGAGACCGCGCAGGAGTGGCGGATCTCGTACAAGACGAGCACGGACCGTCTCCCGGATCTGGAGGCTTGGGTGGCTGAGAAGCACTCGTACGACGTTCCTGAGTTCGTCACTCTCCCCGTGACCGGCGGGTCCGAGGCGTACCTGTCCTGGGTCGTCGAGGAGACGACCGGGTCCTGACGACGAGGCGCACCGCGGGCGGCCCTCGGATGCGGCAGCGTGTCGGCCGGCCCGAGGGTGCGTCGGTCACCGGCCGGGGTGGAAGCGGCGGTCTTGCTTCAGCTCGTCTATGAACGAGGTCCAGGAGGGTGCGGGGAAAGTCAGCGCCGGGCCGTCGGCGGTTTTGCTGTCACGGACGGGGACGAGTCCGGGGAATCCGTCCGCCACCTCGACGCAGTTGCCTCCCTCCTGATTGCTGTAGCTGCTTTTGCGCCAGGCGACGGCGGTCGGATCGGGACGGGACGGTCGCGTCATGGTGGTTGTCCTCCATCGCGGATCGGATCGTGTCGAGCGACATGTGAGGGGGCAGAGCCGCTGCCCGGAGGTGATCGTAGGTCACCGCGAAGCTGGTCGCCGAGCTCGCCGCCAATGCCGTGCGCCATGGCCGGGTCCGGGGCAGGAACTTCCTTCTGGGCGTGACGTACGAGGCGAGCGCCCGGCGTATCCGCGTCGAGGTGTCCGACGCTTGCCCGGAGCTGCCGCCGGTCGGCCCGTCCATGCCGGCCGATGACGAGGAGTCGGGGCGGGGGCTGGTCCTCGTCGGTGCGCTTGCCGCCCGGTGGGGGCGGCTCCCCGCTCACCCCTCGGGAAGACGGTGTGGGCGGAGTGTTGTGCCGAGTAACTAGTGCTGGATGCACATTAGTTGCCGGTCACCCGGGTTGTCGGTTGATTCATGACTCAAGGGTGAGTCGTGTCCCTGCTGGCAGGTCGCGTTCGAGGCGGTCGGCGTTCTCCGGTCCTCTCAGCGTTCTCCGGTCCTCGGAGTGCCCGGTCCGCGGGGCCTGAGCGTCGCTCGTACCGGGCCGAGCCACCGCGGACCGCCGGATCCCGCCAAACGGTCGATTTCCCCTCGCACTTGGGAGAGGGTCGTGCATTCGTTCGGGCCTGGGCTAGCCTGAAACCATGGACAGGGGGCGCGAAGAAGAGCCAGGTTTACGCGGCAGCGGAGCCGGGCCGACCGGGCCGGGTGATCCTCGGCGGATCGGCGCCTTCAGGCTGCTCGGCGTGCTTGGCACCGGCGGGATGGGGCGGGTCTATCTCGGCGCCTCGGCGGGGCGGTACGCGGCCGTCAAGCAGGTGCTGCCGGTCCTTGCCGCGGACAAGGACTTCCTGTCCCACTTCGGACACGAGCTCGACAATCTCGCCAAGCTGCCGATTGGTGTCAGTGCGCGCTTGCTGGCCAGTGACCGCACGGCGCAACCTCCCTGGTTCGCCACGGAGTACGTCCCGGGCGTCACCCTGAGCGATGCACTGCGGCTGAACGGCGGCCCGCTGCCCGCCGACAGTCTCTGGCGACTGCTGCGCGACGCGGCGAAGGGCCTGCGCGCCGTACACGCCGCCGACATGGTGCACCGCGACCTCAAGCCCTCCAACGTCATGCTGACCCTCGACGGTGTGACCCTCATCGACTTCGGGGTGGCGCGCGCGGCCGACCAGAGCAGGGTGACCAGGACGGGGATGGTCATCGGGACACCCGCCTACATGGCTCCCGAACAGGCCATGGCCGAGCGGGATCTGACGGGTGCGGCGGATGTGTTCGCTCTGGCCGGCCTGCTGCTCTTCGCGGCGAACTGCCGTCCGCCGTTCGGCGACGGGTCGGGGCCGGGCCTGTTCTACCGCATCGTGCACACCGAACCCGATCTCGGACGTCTGCCGGACCTCGATCCGGCCCTGGCCGCCGTGGTCAAGTCCTGTCTCGCCAAGAACGCCGCGGACCGGCCGACGGCCGCCGAGATCTTCGAGATCGCCGACGAACGGGTGCCCGCCGCGGTCACTGAGCCGTGGCCGACGGTCGTCACGGACCGGATCACCGAGCGGGCGGCGTTCGCGGCGAACCCGCCGCCGCCCGAGGAGCCCGAATCGGAGCGGGCGGAGGAGCCCGCCTCCGCCGTGGTGCCTTCCCTGCCGGTCGTCGGGATGACCGGCGCCGTCCCCGAGAAGCCGCGCAGGCGCCGCCAGCGGGTGCTGCTCGTCGCGATCCCCGTCGTGGTGGCCACGGGCACGACGCTGACCCTGGCGCTCGGGCCGTACCAGATCGGCCGGTCCGGGGCGGACTCCGATGCCGCGGCGCCGTCGATCAGCGTCGGACCGTCCGGATCGACGGCGGGCAGTGGTTCCTCGGATCCCGCGAAGTCGCCCTCCCGCTCACCCGGTTCCAAGCCCGGATCGGGCTCCGCCTCGCCGGACGGCTCCGCGGACAAGTCCAAGGGCGGGAAGGACGGGAAGGACGGGGAGGACGGGAAGGACGGGAAGGACGGCGCGGGCGGAGCCGGGGGCTCCGGTTCTGGCGGTTCCGACGGTGCCGGGGGTGCGGGCGGTGGCGGTGATGGCGGTGGTTCCGATTCCTCGGGCGGTTCCGGCTCTGGCTCTGGCTCCGGCTCTGGCTCCGGTTCGGGTTCCGGCTCCGGCGGATCCCAGTCCTCGGGCGGTTCCGGCTCCGGCTCGGGCGGAGGACAGGTCCCGGCGCCCTCGGGGCAGTACTACCTCAAGAACGCGTCCAACAAGCGGTGCCTGGGCGAGTCCGCCTCCACCTACGGCGGCTCCATGATCACGAATTCGGTATGCGGCGAGCCTGCGCACAACGGGGCCACCCTCTACTACAAGTGGACGTACAAACCCACCTCCGGCGACAGGTTCAAGCTCGTCGGCCAGGGCACCGGCAAATGCCTCAGGCTGAACGGCTACGCAGGGCTGTCGGCCGAGACCTGCAACTCCTCCGAATCCCAGACCTGGCGGATCGGGACCAAGACATCGAGCGGCCACACCCTGATGAACGTCGCCGAGGGCGTCTGCCTCCAGATGTTCAGCAGCATCGGCTTCCAGTCGGCGGCGTGCAACCCCTCGGAGCCGGCCCAGCTGTGGCGCAACTCCTGACCGGCGCCCAGGGGTTGGAATCCTGCGCGCCGCAGTGACCGCGCTGAACCCCCGAGATCCGAGCTCCGGAAGCCGAGAGCCGGGTTTCGAGCTTCGGGCTTCGAGCTTCGGGCAGGGCTTGTGCACTCTTTCGAGTTATGGGACGGAGGGCCGGGGCCGAGGCTTGAGCTTCGGGCATCGGGGGTCGGGATTCGGGCATCGGGATTCGAGCGGTGCCGTACAACCGGTAGGGAAAAGAAGGGGGTTGGGAAAACCTCCCCGCCCTCCCGGACCCGTCACGGCCAGCAAGTATGACTAGTCGTGACCGACTTGCGGCGCGGAGTCGCGGCTGCTTACGGTGCCAAATGCAACGACCCCGGCACAGTGTTCAGCAGACACTGACCGGGGTCTGGCCCAAGATCGAAGAAAGCGATCCCGTGGTTATTTCAAACCTTAGCCCTGCCCCGTGCGCGTCCGCATCCTCGCGCGCTCATCCGAAGGCCAAGTCCGGCTACGGAAAGCGTTCCATCCCGGCTCAACGCCCGCCCTGTGAGGGCGATTTCGCGCTGCTGCCCGAGCGTGAGCGGCACATCGCCGGTTACGTCGACGCGCTGCCCGACGGCGCGGCGATGGACATCAAGTCGCTGGCCAGGAGCCAGCCACTGTACGGGCAGATGGCCGTCGGCAGCGCCTTACGGGCCCTTGGCGTGGCCGGTCATCTGCGGCATGTCCGGTGTCTGAGCGGCGAGGGCGGCCAGGTCCGCTGGGTCACCCGCACCTTCTGGTCCCGCACCGCCCGCGACAACGAGTGGTGGAACGCCTTCCTGACCGCCCAGGAGCGCCACCCCGCACCACAGGAGGCCGCGCAGGCCGCAGAAGCCGCGGCGACCACCGCGCCCCCGCCGCCGTGGGCTCCCGCCCGACCCGCTGCCCCTGCCGCGCCCGAGGCGGACGCCGTGTCCGCAGCACCCGCATCCGTGTCCGTACCAGCACAGCCGCCCGACGTTCGAGCGCCAATGGCGCGAGATCCGGCACGGCTCGCTGCTGGAGGGCTTCCCGGAGTATGTGGGGCAGGAGAGCCGTGCCGCGGAGATCCGGCTGTACGAAGTGGGTGTCATGCCCGGCCTGCTCCAGACGCCCGAATACGCGACCGTGCTCGCGGAGAGCGCAGTCAAGCGCGGGGCGATCACCAACGACCAGGCGAAGGAGCGAATCTCGCTCGTCGCCGAGCGGCAGGCCGCACTCGACCGCACGCATCCGCCGTTGTTCCTGGTCGTGCTGGACGAAAGCTGCCTCCGCCGACCCGTGGGCGGCCCCGCCGTCATGGACGCACAGCTGGCGCGGCTGATCGAGTTCGCCGAGCTGCCGAACACCGTGCTCCAGATCGCTCCGTTCGACATGGCGGAGCTCCGTCCCTTCGACCTGCCGCTGTACATACTGACGCTGCCGGACCGCCAGCTCATGTCCTATGCCGAGTCCTCCCACCTGGGTACTCTCAACCGGGAAAGCGCTTCGGTCGTCCCCCTGTTGACGGCCTACCATCAGCTGCAGGCCGGGGCTCTGTCCCAAGCGGCCTCCGTGGCCATGATCAGCCAGTTACGAAAGGGTTCCCCGTGACGACCGAATCCCCCCGCTGGTTCAAGTCCTCCTACAGCAACAACGGCGGCGCCTGCGTCGAGGTCGCCGCCAACCTCGTCGGCTCGCTCGGCGTCGTCCCCGTCCGTGACTCGAAGAGCCCGAGCGGCCCCGTGCTGAATGCCTCCCCCACCGCGTTCGCCACGTTCGTGGCAGGCGTCAAGGACGGAGCGTTCGGCGCGGCTTGACCGCACCCCGCTACGGCGACGACAGCCCCCACAACGACGACGGCCCCGCGCACCCTCGATCTTGCCGCCGAGTGTGCGGGGCTGTCGCCGTGCTGCCTGCCGACAGGGTGCCGTGGAGCGTGCGAGGGCCGGGCTCAATTGTGTGTCGGTGGGGCACCCGCCAGGATCCGGGGCTCCTCGCCCTGGTACAGGCGGCGCGCGGCGGGTGCCGTACGGCGGGGGAGGACCGTGCCGAGCCAGCCGGCCAGGAAACCGGCCGGGACGGAAACGAGTCCGGTCGTGGTGTACGGGAACCAGTTGAAGTCGTGGTCGGGGAAGACCGACGAGGGTGAGCCCGAGACCAGGTTGGTGCCGGTGAGCAGCACCAGGACGCTGACGGTCCCGACGATCAGGGTGCTGAGCAGCCCGGTGCGGGTGAAGCGCCGCCAGAACATGCTGTAGATGAGGGCCGGGGCCAGGGCGGACGCCCCGACGCAGAACGAGAGCATGGCCAGGGCCTGCACGTTCCAGTGGCGGGCCGCAACGGCGAGGGTGGTGGCGAGGATGCCGACGACGGTCGCGGACATCTGCGCCGTCCGCATCTCGGAGAGGCCCGGGAGCGGCTTCCTGGCGGGGTCGCGCACCCCGTGCAGTCCGTGCGCGAAGAGATCGTGCGCGAGCGAGTTGGCACAGGCCAGGATCATTCCGGCGACGGAGGCGAGCAGGGTCAGGAAGATCGCCGTCGTCATCGTCGTGACGACCAGGGCCCCGAGCCGGTCGCCGCTCGCGACCGCGCCGGTGACCTGGAGGATCGCGCTGTTCCCGGAGGCTCCGGCGGCGGTGATGCGTTCGTGGCCGACGAACGCGGCGGTGCCGAAGCCGATCACGACGAGCAGCAGACAGATTCCGGCCACCACGGCGATGGCCCAGGACATCGTGCGGCGTACGGCCTGCGCGGACGGGGCGCTCGTCAGGCGCATGGCGACGTGGGGCAGGCAGGCGGCGCCGAGCACGACGGTCAGTTCGGAGCTCACCATGTCGAGTCCGCTCCCGTCGAACTGGAGCCCGGAGCTGAGGAACGCGGCTCCGGCGCCGCTGCCCTGACGGGCGGCCGAGAGCAGGGCGCCGGTGTCCCAGCCGAACCGGTTCATGACCAAGACGGCGACGGTGAACGAGGCGACGAGCAAGACAACGGTCTTCACGATCTGGATCAGGGCGGTGCCCTTCATGCCGCCGATCGCCGCGTAGCCGATCATCAGGGCGCCGAGGCCGATGATGGCGCCGGTGCGGAACAGGGAGCTGTCGAATCCCAGGATGAAGGCGAGCAGGTCGCCGCTGCTGGCGAGCTGGACGACCATCATCGGGATGAGCGCGACGATGGTGGTGGCACAGGCGGTGATGCGGACCGCGCGGCCGGGGGCGCGGCGTACGAACACGTCGCCCATGGTGAACCCGCCGACGTTGCGCAGCGGTTCGGCCAGCAGGAACATCAGCAGGACGAGCGAGAGGGTGATGCTCAGGGCGAGGATCATCCCGTCGTAGCCGGTGAGGGCGATGATGCCGGTGGTGCCGAGGACGGTGGCAGCGGACAGGTAGTCGCCCGCGAGGGCGAAGCCGGCGCGCCGCGGGGACAGGCTGCGGGAGCCGGCGTAGAACTCGTCGAGGTCGTCGCGGTCGGGGCCGGACATCACGCAGAGCAGCAGGGCGATGGTGCCGACGGCCATGAAGGCCACCAGCGACATCGACCGGGCGGCGTCGTCGAATCCGTTCACCGGTCCGCTCCTCCTCTGCGGAGCCGGGCGGCGAGCGGGTCGACCGTGCGCCGGGCGGTCCGTTCGTACCGGACGACGGCGAGCAGCGCGACGGGTAACTGGCAGAACGCGAGCGCCATGCCGAGGTTGAGGCCGCCGAACAGGGGTTGTTCGAGCCGCTCCTTGGCGAAGCCGGAGAGCGCCAGGAAGGCGACGAAGTAGCCGAGTGCAGTCAGGATCGCGAGGCGCCTGAGCGTCCGGTACGAGGTGCGCAGCCGGCGCAGGTCGCCGTGGCGGGTGGGTGTGTCGTCGGACGTCTGGGTCGGCGTCCGGGAGGAGGGGGACTCGGGCGGGGCGACTCCGGGCGACGGCGCCAGGGGTGGCAACGGGTGCGAGCGCTGCCAGGGCAGCAGGTAGTCGGCCTGCTGCGGGGGCGGGGCCTGATGCACCAGGGGCGGCGGCTGCGACCGTCCGGGCCAGGAGGAGTAGGGGGACCGGGGCGGGGGGTTTCCGTGCGACATCGGGGTGCTGCTCCTTGCGTGGCTCGGTTCCTGGCTGGACGGCAAGGCAGGAGTGCGGGGTGGGGGAATGCTGTCGGAAGCGTGAACATTACTCTCCGGTATGCGTGCTTGGGGAGACCTTGGCTCGAACTGCCGAGGGGATTGGCGCAGTTGTGTGCCGTTGTTCGGGGGCGTGGCCTTCGAGGGTGTTCTCCGGGTGCTGTCCGAGTGCCGCCCGGGTGTCGCCGGGGTGTCGCCGGGGTGTCGCCACGGGGAGTTTCGAGAGGGCTCCGGGAGGGCTTCGAGAGGGCCCCGGGAGGGCCCCGGGAGGGCCCCGAGATCTTCTGTGAGGGTTCCGTACGAGGGTTCCCCGACCTCGGACGGCCCGCCGCCGCTCCTGTGACTGGCGGTCACCCTCGACGCAGTCAGGGCGGTGAATTTTCCCAAAAGGGGCAACTAGTGCGGAATGATCGATTGGATGCTTTACTCCTTTCTTAGGTTTAGATGCCCATACCGTCACATGTGCGGCTTCTGTGTGCATCTGACGGCGTGAATGACTGGATGTCTCATGCAGAGGGGTAGCCAGGAATGGATGGACTGAGGCGGCTTTGTGCCGTCATGAACGGACCTGGGGGAGGGCGGGCTTGGCGGCCGTCGTCCCGTCCCGGGACGCAGGAGGGCGAGAGGGGCGGTACGGCATCGCGTACGGCCGGTGGAGGCCGTGTCGGGCCGAGGCGGAAGCCGGGAGGGTTCTGAATGGCCATCAAGAACGCACGTCGCGGGCGGCACAGAAGGCGCCGCCCCCTCGCAGGAATCCTGGCCGTGACGCTGGTGACGGGAATGACCGCCCTGGCGACCCCGCTGCTCACCGCCCCCGCCTCCTACGCGGCGGCCGGTGACCCCTTCGACGCGGCCGACCCGACGGTCTTCGTCGGGCAGGAGATACCCACCCGCCTCTACAAGGCGATCACCGGGGCTTCCGGGAGCGTGACCTTCCAGCCCGAGGGGCCGACGTCCGGAGCCAACTACAACGCCATCAGCTACAACACGGCGGACAACTATCTGTACGGGGTGGGCTCAGGCGGGCCGACCTCCATGCCGGCCGGCTCGATCATCCGGATCGGTCAGGGGGGCGTCGTCACCCGCGTGGGCACCGACATCGTGCCGGGCGGTGCGAACTGGGGGTCGTTCGGCCCCGACGGCGGCTTCTACGTGGGCTCCAGCGTCACCGACGTGGCCTACCGGGTGGATCCCGCCACCGGCAAGGTGACCTCGACGATCCAGTTGCCCGCGGTGCCTACAGGCTCCGACCTCACGTACGCGGACGGCTACTTCTGGGGCGTGGACCCGAGCGGACGGATGGTCCGTGTCGATCTCCTGGGCGCGACCAAGACGGTCACATTGTTGGGCGCGGCGGTTCCGGCGACCTCCAGCGGGTATGGCGCGGCCTGGACGTTCGGCAACGGCAACATCGGGGTCTCCGACAACGTGAGCGGCACCGTCTACCAGATCAAGATCACCAACCCGGCCTCGGCCAATCCGACGTTCACCCTCGTCTCCTCCGCGCCCGGCCCCGCGAGCGGCAACAACGACGGCGCGGCCTCGCCCGGTCTGCCCACCGATCTCGCGGTCGTGAAGAAGGGCCCCGAGACGTTCAAGCCGGGGACCCCCGTCACCTACACCCTGACGGTGAAGAACAACGGGCCCGGCAACTCCAGCGGCTACACCGTCAAGGATGTCGTTCCGGCACCGCTGACCAACGTCAAGACCTCGACGCCGGGGTGCACGGTGGCCGGTAACACGGTGACCTGCGTCGGTGGCCGTACCCTCGCGGGGGCGGAGAACACCATCACCATCACCGCGGACAGCCCGGCCTCGATGACCGAACCGGTCACCAACACCTCGACGGTCGTCGCCAACGAGGAGGACCCGACCCCGGACAACAACGAGTCCTCGACCGAGGGATCGCCCCTGGCCCCGGGGCTGTCCGTGCGCAAGACGGCCGACCCGGACACCGTGAAGGCCGCGGGCGAGAAGATCACGTACTCCTTCGTGCTGACCAACACCGGGAACGTGGAACTGAAGGACCTGGCCGTCAAGGAGACCTCGTTCTCCGGCACCGGCACCGCGCCGGTGGCGCAGTGCCCGGACGGCCCGCTGGCCCCGGGCAAGAGTGCGACCTGCACCGCCACGTACACGGTCACGCAGGAGGACATCGACGCGGGTTCGCTGGAGAACACGGCCACCGGCACCGGCACCCCGCCGGACGGGGGCGAGCCCGTGGTGTCGCCTCCGTCCGAGGCGAAGGTCTCGGCGCCTCCGGAGCCCGACCTGAAGGTCGTCAAGTCGGGGAAGACCGAGAAGCCGGGCGAGCTGGTGGCCGGTGAGAAGGTCTCCTACGAGTTCGCGGTGACGAACACGGGCAATGTGACGCTGAAGGACGTCAAGGTGAAGGAGGGTGAGTTCACCGGGACCGGCAAGCTGTCCGATGTCGTCTGTCCGGCCGACGCTGGTTCGCTGGCTCCGGGTGCGAGTGTGACGTGTACGGCGTCGTACGAGGTGACGCAGGCGGATGTGGACGCGGGTTCGATCAAGAACTCGGCGACGGCCACGGGCACCCCGCCCGGCGGGACCGAGCCGCCGGTGTCGCCTCCGTCGAAGGTCGAGGTTCCGGCGCCTTCGAAGCCTGACCTGAAGGTCGTCAAGACGGCCACGACGGAGAAGCCCGGCGAGTTGGTGGTGGGCGAGAAGGTCCGCTACGAGTTCGCGGTGACGAACACGGGCAATGTGACGCTGAAGGACGTCAAGGTGAACGAGGGTGAGTTCACCGGAAGCGGCAAGCTGTCCGATGTTGTCTGTCCGGCCGAGGCTGGTTCGCTGGCTCCGGGTGCGAGTGTGACGTGTACGGCGTCGTACGAGGTGACGCAGGCGGATGTCGACGCGGGTTCGATCAAGAACTCGGCCACGGCCACGGGTACGCCGCCCGGTGGGACCGAGCCGCCGGTGTCGCCTCCGTCGAAGGTCGAGGTTCCGGCGCCCCGGGAGCCCGGTCTGACGGTCGTCAAGTCGGCGACAACCGAGAAGCCCGGCGAGCTGGTGGCCGGTGAGAAGGTCGAGTACGCCTTCGTCGTGACGAACACGGGCAATGTGACGCTGAAGGACGTCAAGGTGAACGAGGGTGAGTTCACCGGAAGCGGCAAGCTGTCCGATGTCGTCTGTCCGGCCGACGCTGCTTCGCTGGCGCCTGGTAAGAGTGTGACCTGCAAGGCGTCGTACGAGGTGACGCAGGCCGACGTGGACGCGGGTTCGATCAAGAACTCGGCGACCTCCACCGGTACGCCGCCCGGCGGGACCGAGCCGCCGGTGTCGCCCCCGTCGGAGGTGACGGTTCCGGCGCCTCCGAAGCCCGACCTGACGGTCGTCAAGTCGGGGAAGCCCGAGAAGCCCGGAAAGCTGGTGGCCGGCGAGAAGGTCTCCTACGAGTTCCTGGTGACCAACACGGGCAATGTGACGCTGAAGGACGTCAAGGTGAAGGAGGGTGAGTTCACCGGGACCGGCAAGCTGTCCGATGTTGCCTGTCCGGCCGATGCTGGTTCGCTCGCGCCTGGTGCGAGTGTGACCTGCAAGGCGTCGTACGAGGTGACCCAGGCGGACGTCGACGCGGGCTCGATCGAGAACACCGCGACGGCCACGGGCACCCCGCCCGGCGGCACCGAGCCCCCGGTCTCGCCCCCGTCGAAGGTGAAGGTTCCGGCCACCGGTGAGGGACGGCTCGACCTGGTCAAGACCGCCAAGCCGGTCGACGTCAACAAGAACGGCAGGACCGACCTCGGCGACCGCATCGAGTGGAAGCTGAAGGTGTCCAACAAGGGCACCCGTACCGTCACCGACGTCAAGGTCTCGGACCCCACCGCGGGCCAGGTGACCTGCCCGGCCACCAGCCTGGCACCGGGGAAGTCGATGGACTGCACCGCCCCGGCGCACACCATCACCGCCAAGGACGTGACGACCGGAAAGGTCGTCAACAAGGCGACCGCCTCCGGTAAGTCGGGCGACAAGGAGGTCTTCTCCCCCGAGGCCAGCTCCACGGTCAAGATCACGCCGAGCGACAAGCCCGCCGGACCGGGCAAGCCGAACGGACCGGGCAACCCGTACGTCCCGGGCAACCCGAACGGGCCCGGCAACCCGTACGTCCCGAGTGCCGGGACGTACCCGACGACCCACAAGTCCTCCGGGCCGCTGGCGTCCACCGGTGCCAAGGCGCTCACCCTCCTCGGGGTCGGCGGTGCGCTGTTGGTCGCCGGTGGGCTCGTCCTCGGTGTCAGCAGGCGCCGACGCCGCACCAACTGAACCGGAACCACAACTAGTTGTGCCTCTTCCGGCACTGGGTCGAGTCGGAGCTGATTCAGGACCGACTTGACCGCACCGACCGGCGCCCGCCGCGCACACGGAACCGACCGTGTGACCGGCGGGCGCCCCCATGTTTTCCGGGCTTTCCTTGGAGCGTCCGCCAGTAGGTCATGGACGCGACAACGAGCGCGGCGCGACGGGCTCGGACCGCTGAGGAGGGTGCAGCCTGCCGCCGAGGAGGGTGCAGCCTGCCGCTGAGGCGAGTGCCGCATGCCGCTGAGAGCGGCCCGTCCCGTACAACTCCGGGACCACCCACGGCTGTTGTGTCATTCCCAAGGGGGAGGGGAGGTGCAGCCCGGCGACTGATCCGCATGCGTGGCCGGTTCCTGAAAGATCTTTCCTGTCCGAACATGTGACCGGAAGGATCGATAACGTGCGCAGACGACGTCTCGTGCCCCTGTTGGCCGTGAGTGTCACGGCAACGCTGGCTCCCGCGCTCGCCACCTCGACGGCCACCGCCGCTCCGGCCGCCACCCCGCCGACCGCCTCCTCGTCCGCCGCCAAGGGCGCGCTGGACCGGTATGCGAAGCAGAAGCCGCAGTGGAAGCGGTGCGAAACCGACTCTCCGGCGGAGTTGGAATGCGCCACGATCAAGGTCCCGCTGGACTACCGGGTTCCCGGGGGCAAGCGGATCGACTTAGCCATATCCCGGATCAAGAGCACCGCGCCCGACAAGCGGCACGGTGTCCTGTTCTCCAACCCCGGCGGCCCGGGGGGACGGGGGCTCTACATGCCGCTGATGATGCAGGAGGCGCTCCCCGAGTCCGTACAGCAGAAGTACGACCTCATCGGCTTCGACCCGCGCGGTGTGGGACGGAGCAGCCCGGTTTCCTGCGATCTGGAGCCGGAGGAGGAGGACTGGCTGCGGCCGTACAAGAAGGAGACGTTCGACAAGGACGTCGCCTGGGCACGCGACGTCGCGAACAAGTGCAAGGAGAAGGCGGGCGACACGCTCCCGCACATCACCACGCGCAACACCGCGCGCGACATGGATCTGCTCCGGGCGATCCTCGGTGAGAAGAAGATCTCGTACGTGGGTTACTCGTACGGCACTTACTTGGGCGCCGTCTACACCCAGCTCTTCCCGGGCCGGGCCGACCGCTTCGTGCTGGACAGCGCGGTCGATCCGAAACGCGCCTGGCGAGGGATGATCCAGTGGTGGGCGGAAGGCGCCGAGCCCGCGTTCGACCGGTGGACCGAGTGGGCCGCCGAGCGTTCGGAGAAGTACGGCCTCGGCGACACCCCGAAGGAGGTCGAGCGAACCTTCTGGGGCCTGGTCGCGCAGGCCGACGAGACGCCCATCGAGGTGGACGGGCGGCCGACCACCGGTGACGACATCCGCAGCGGCATGCGCGGGGCGGTCTTCAGCCCGGAGTACGCCACCGAGGGGGTCGTGGAGCTGAAGAAGGCCGCGGCCGGCGACCCCGCCTCCGCGAAGAAGCTCGCGGCGTTCGCCGGGTCCGGGAGGACCGGGACCGCAGGCGCCGCCGTTGCCGCCGAGGTGCCGTCCGACAACATGACGGCGAGCTTCTGGGCCGTGGTGTGCGGCGACAACTCGGCCGCGTGGTCCCGCGATCCTGGGAGCTACCGGCGGGACGCCATCAAGGACAAGCGCCGTTACCCGCTCTTCGGTGACTTCGCGTCCAGCATCAAGCCCTGTGCGTTCTGGGACAAGTCCGTGGAACCGGCGACCAAGGTGAACAACAAGGTCGGCTCCCTGGTCGTCCAGAACGAGTGGGACTCGCAGACTCCGCTGCCCAGCGGTCAGGCCCTGCACGCCGACCTGAAGGGCTCGAGAATGCTCACCGTCCTCGGCGGCGAGGGCCATGGCGTCTACCCGAGCGGCAACGCGTGCACGGACGGTACGGTCACCGGCTACCTGCTCACCGGCAGGCTCCCGGCGAAGGACGTGACCTGCAAGGCGACGGCCGACTCGAACGCGGAGGCACGGAAGAACCAGAAGCGGGACGCGCTGCCCGGGTCTCCGCTCCCGGAGCGTGCCCCGGACCGTTTCTGAGCCCGGTCGCATGGCCCATTGCCGCGTGGCTCATTGCCGCATGGCCGGCCGTTGCCGCATGACTGGTTGACGCATGACCCATGGACGATGGGGTGGGACCTCCTGGCGGGGTTCCACCCCATCGTGCGTCGGGTGGGACCTCGTGGCGGGGTTCCACCCCCTCGTGCGTCGTCGGCGCCGACGCCGGAGGAAACCGATTCGTCGGGCCCGGTGGCGGTGTGCCGCGGTCGGGAGCCCCTTCGCATGACGTCGGACAACGTGCCTGGAGACGCCCGCCGCACCGCAGGCGCGCAGGACACGGGCGGGGCGGGGCGGGGTGGGGAAAACCCCACCCGAAGACGGGGCCGCGCACCAGCGCGCCGGATCCCCCGTGAACCGCAGGCTGTACACGTACGCCGCGACCACCGCGACCACCGTGGCAGCCCGGCCGGTCACCGCAACATCCCGGCCACCGCGGCATCTCGAACACCGACCGAAAACAGGAGACGAACCGTGACAACGGCTGTGACCATTCCCAGGCACGGGGGCACTGGAGGGCGAACGGCCGTCGCCGCACGAGCACGGCAGGTCGTCAAGGCGTACGGAGCGGGGGAGACCCGGGTCGTCGCGCTCGACCACGTCGATGTCGACATCGACCGCGGGCAGTTCACCGCCATCATGGGCCCGTCCGGGTCCGGCAAGTCGACTCTGATGCACTGCCTGGCCGGGCTGGACACCGTGACCTCCGGGCAGATCTTCGTCGACGAGACGGAGATCACCGGGCTCAAGGACAAGAAGCTCACCCAGCTCCGCCGCGACCGGATCGGCTTCATCTTCCAGGCGTTCAACCTGCTGCCCACGCTCGACGCGCTGGAGAACATCACCCTGCCCATGGACATAGCCGGGCGCAGGCCCGACCCGGCCTGGCTCCAGCAGGTCGTGGAGACGGTCGGTCTCGCCGGGCGGCTGACGCACCGGCCGACCGAGCTGTCCGGCGGCCAGCAGCAGCGGGTCGCGGTGGCCAGGGCGCTCGCTGCCCGGCCCGAGATCATCTTCGGTGACGAGCCCACCGGGAACCTGGACTCGCGGGCCGGTGCCGAGGTATTGGGTTTCCTGCGCAGGTCCGTCGACGAACTGGGCCAGACCATCGTCATGGTCACGCACGACCCGGTGGCCGCGTCCTACGCGGACCGGGTGCTCTACCTCGCCGACGGGCGGATCGTCGACGAGATGCGCGACCCGACAGCCGACCAGGTCCTGGACCGGATGAAGGACTTCGACTCGCGCGGGCGGACGTCATGACGGTCTGGAAGACATCGAGACGCAACTTCCTCGCACACAAGGGACGCATGGCGCTCTCCGCCGTCGCGGTCCTGCTGTCGGTGGCGTTCGTGTGCGGCACGCTCGTCTTCACCGACACCATGAACACCACCTTCGACAAGCTCTTCGCCGCGACCGCGGCCGATGTGACCGTCCGGCCCGAGAAACCCGAGGACGACGCCGGGCCCCAGGGGAACGGCAGGCCCGCAACCGTGCCCGCCGCCGCCGTCGAGCAGGCGGCCCGGGCCGCCGGCGTGCGGTACGCCGAGGGCGCCGTCGTCAGCACCTCCGTCACCGTCGTCGACAGCCACGACACGAACATCGGCTCGACCACGGGCGCGCCGACGATCGCCCGCAACTGGACCAGGAACGACCTGCGTTCGATGGAGATCACCTCCGGTCGCGTACCGCGCGGACCGGCCGAGGCGATGGTCGACGCCGACACCGCCGAGAAGCACCATCTGAAGCTCGGCGACACCCTGCGCACCATCACCGCCAACGGCGACCTCGTGACCAAGATCAGCGGCATCGTCACGTTCAAGGTCACCAACCCCGGTGCGGCGGCGGTCTACTTCGACACCGCCACCGCGCAGAAGAAGCTGCTCGGCGCGCCAGGAGTCTTCAGCGTCGTCTTCGTGACCGCCGAATCCGGGTTCTCCCACGCCGAGTTGAAGAAGAACGTGGCCGCCGCGCTGAGCGGCGCCTCCGGGTACGAGCTCCAGACCCAGAAGGAGGCCATGGACGCCAGCAAGGACTCGATGGCCTCGTCCCTCGACATCATGAAGTACGCGATGCTCGGCTTCGCCGGGATCGCCTTCCTCGTCGGCATCTTCCTGATCGTCAACACCTTCTCGATGCTGGTCGCCCAGCGCACCCGCGAGATCGGGCTGATGCGGGCCATCGGATCGAGCCGCAAGCAGGTCAACCAGTCCGTACTGATCGAGGCGCTGCTCCTGGGCGTCGTCGGCTCCGTCCTCGGAGTCGGCGCCGGTGTCGGCCTCGCCGTCGGTCTGATGAAGCTCATGGGCGCCGTGGGCATGGAACTGTCCACCGGGGACCTCACCGTCACATGGGCGACCCCGGCGGTCGGCCTCGCGCTCGGTGTCGCCGTCACCGTCGTCGCCGCGTACGTCCCGGCCCGCCGTGCCGGGAAGATCTCCCCGATGGCCGCGCTGCGCGATGCCGGGACCCCCGCCGACGGGCGCGCCGGACGGGGCAGGGCCGCGATCGGCCTCGTCCTCACCCTCGGCGGCGGTGCCGCGCTGTACGCCGCGACGCGCACCGACACCTCGGGCGAAGGCTCGCTCTGCCTGGGCGTCGGCGTGGTCCTCACCCTGATCGGCTTCATCGTGATCGGGCCGCTGCTGGCCGGGTTCGTGGTGCGGGTGCTGAGCGCGGTCCTGCTGCGGGCCTTCGGTCCCGTCGGCCGGCTCGCGGAGCGCAACGCCCTGCGCAACCCGCGGCGCACCGGGGCGACCGGTGCCGCGCTGATGATCGGCCTCGCTCTGGTGGCCTGCCTCTCCGTCGTCGGTTCCTCCCTGGTTGCCTCGGCCACCGACGAACTCGACAGGTCGGTCGGTGCCGACTTCGTCGTCCAGTCGAAGGGGGGCTCGGGCGGGCTCCTGGTGGACCAGGCCGTGAAGGCCGTGGAGTCGGCGCCGGGCGTCGAGCACTTCACCGAGTACAAGGTCGTCGGCGCCCGGCTCACCACCCCGGACGGTGCCGTCGAGAAGAGTGGTCTGTCCGCCGCCGACCCCACGTACCCGGAGGACCTGCGCCGCGAGACGGTCGCCGGGGACATCGCCGACGCGTACGGCCCGGACGCCATGTCGGTCGGGGAGAAGTACGCCGCCGAGCACCGCATCGAGGTGGGCGACCGGATCACCGTCGCGTTCGCGGGCGGTGAGACGGCGAAGCTGAAGGTCGCCGCGATCACCTCGGACGACGCGACCGTCGACAGGGGCGCGATGTACGTCAACATCACGACCGCCGCCCGGTACCTCCCCGCCGACGCCCTGCCGGACAACATGCTCATGTTCGCCAAGGCCGTGGACGGCAAGGAGAAGGAGGCGTACGACGCGCTCAAGGACGCCCTCGCCACGTATCCGCAGTACGAGGTGCGCAACCAGGCGGACTTCAAGGAGATGATGGAGGACCAGATCGGTCAGCTCCTGAACATCGTCTACGGGCTGCTCGCGCTCGCGATCATCGTCGCGGTGCTCGGGGTGGTGAACACCCTGGCCCTGTCCGTGGTCGAGCGGACCCGGGAGATCGGCCTGCTGCGCGCCATCGGTCTCTCCCGTCGTCAACTGCGGCGGATGATCCGGCTGGAGTCCGTGGTCATCGCGGTCTTCGGCGCCCTGCTCGGCCTCGGTCTGGGCATGGGCTGGGGCACGGCGGCCCAGAAGCTGCTGGCCCTGGAGGGGCTCGGCGTCCTGGAGATCCCGTGGCCGACGATTCTCACGGTCTTCGCCGGGTCCGCCTTCGTCGGCCTGTTCGCGGCCCTGGTCCCGGCGTTCCGGGCGGGCAGGATGAACGTCCTGAACGCGATCGCCACCGACTGAAACGGTCCCGTCGGCTGACGGGACCGCCACCGACTGACGGTCCCACCGGTTGACGGGACCGCCACCGAGTGGCGCGAGTGGCGCGATCACCGTGCACGTAGGATGACTGACCGGCCCCGGGTGTTCCTCCAAACACCCGGGGCCGCTGTCGTGTCATGACACCTGGGGTCTCTGTTGTGTCATGTCGCGTCAAGAAGTGTCGCTCCGTGCGGTGCGGTGGCGCACTTCCGTGTCCGTGCTGCCCGGATGCTCCCCGTGTGCGGCGCGTCGGTTGCACGAAGCTGCCGCGGGCCGTGCAGCAAGCTGACACGACCGGGCCCGCCCACGCCCCCTCCTCGCTGGCATCGTCGTCCTGCCGGGGACCCCCGGCAGGACGTACCAGCCGAAGGGGAAACGTGTTCAGTCCTTCGCTTTCACGGAAGCCGGCGGCCCTCGCGCACACTGCCGCCGTCACCGGACTCGCCCTCGCCGGGCTCGCTGTCTCCGCCGGTACGGCCTCTGCCGGTACCGTCCCCGCCGAGCGGACCGCCGCCTCGCAGGCCGTCTCCCCGCAGGCCGGGGCGGCCCAGAACCTTCCCGAGCACGCCGTTCAGAGAGTCTGTACGGAGCTGGAGGCGATCGTGGGCCGGCTGCCCCTGCACGCTGCCCCGGTGCAGGTGTGCAAGCTGGTCAACGGCTGGGACTAGACGGCGGTGATGCGGTTTCAGCTGCTGGGTCCGCTGACCCTCGCGGACGGCCCCGAGGCCGTCGTGCTCCAGCCGTCGAAGCCGACGATCCTGCTGGCGGCGCTCCTCCTGCACGCCAACACCGTCGTGTCCGCCGACCATCTCCAGCGGGCCGTGTGGGGAGAGGAGCAGCCCGCCACCGCCAAGGCCGCGCTCCAGACCTGTGTACTGCGGCTGCGCCGGCTCTTCACCAAGCACGGAGTGACCGAGACGGCGATCGAGGCGGTGCCGGGCGGCTACCGGATCACCGCCGGACCGCACACCCTCGACCTGCTCGGATTCCGGGAGCAGGTACGGCGCGCGGAGGTCCTGTCGTACGACCCGGAGGCGGAGCTGTGCGAGCTGAAGGACGCACTGTCGCTGTGGCAAGGGGCCCTGCTGGCCAACGTGCGCTCGGACGTGCTGCACCGGGACGAGGTGCCGCGGCTGGCCGAGGAACGGCTGCGGAGCGTGGAACGGGTCTGCGACCTGCTGCTGGGGCTGGGGCGGTACGGAGAGGCCCTCGTCGAACTATGGACGGCTACGCGCGTATACCCGGGCCACGAGCGGCTTCACGAGCAGTTGATCGAGGCCCTCTACCGTACGGGGCGGCAGACCCAGGCCCTCGCGGAGTACCGGCGGGTGAAGGGGTTCCTGCTCGACGAACTGGGCGTCGATCCCTCGCCCGCCCTCCAGCAGTTGGAACTCGCGATCCTGCGCGGTGAGGACCTGGGTGCTGGTGCGGGCACGAGCACGGGTGCGGGCGCGCGGATTCTCGAAGGGCCGGTGGTCACGGCGGCGGGCCCGGTACCGCCGCTGCTGCCGCCCGGCGCCACGGCCGCGTCCGGAACCACCGGCGCCGCCGGTACGCCCCTGCCGGGAGTGGCCACCGGTACGGATCCGTCCGGAGGCATGACCGGCGTGGAACTGCCGGAAACGGTCATCGGCGTGGATCCGTCCGGAGCCGCCGCCGGCACGGACCTGCCCGGAAAGGTCATCGGTGCGGCCGGGCCGCCCACGGTTTCGCCGGTGCCGAACTTCACCGGGCGGGAGGCCGAGACCGCCGCGACGGCCGCCCGGCTCACCGCCCCGCTCAGCGACGCCGTCCAGCACCCGCCCATCGTGCTGGTGTCGGGTGCGCCCGGCATCGGCAAGTCGGCGCTCGCCCACCATGTCGCGCACCTGACGCGGGACCACTTCCCGGGCGGCCGGACGCTCGTGCCGATGACCCGGCCGGACGGCGAGCCCCGGGACCCGGCCGCCGTCCGGGCGGAGGTGGCGGCGGCCCTGCGTACCGCACCGGACGGCGAACGTGTCCTGCTCGTCCTCGACGACGTCGTGGACGCCGACCAGGTGCGCCCGCTGCTGCCCGCCGTCACGCGGGCGCAGGGGGCGGTGATCGTCACCAGCCGGATGGGGCTCGCCGGACTCGTCGCCACGCACGGCGGCTGGGTGCAGCGGCTGTCCGCGTTCACCGGGAGCGAGTCGTACGCGTTGCTGCGGTCGGTGCTGGGTACCGAACGCGTCGAGGCGGAACCTGACGCCGCCCGTCGGCTGGCCGTCCAGTGCGGCCATTTCCCGCTTGCGCTGCGCATCCTGACGGCCCGTCTGCTCACCCGGCCGGCGCTGCGGCTCGGTGACGCCGTCGACTGGCTCGGCGACGACCCGCTGGCCCGGCTCACCCTCACCGACACCCCGGGCCTGTCCGTGACCGCCGTCCTCGACGGCGCACTGAACCGGCTCGACCCCAGGCTGTCCGCGGCCTTCCTCCGGGTGGCCGCTGCCCCCGGGGACGGCTTCACGCCCGAGGACGTCCCCGCCGTCACCGAGGTGGTCCTGGAACGGCTCGCCGACGCCGGGCTGTTGGAGGACGGCCCGCCCGGCCCGTACCGGATCCACGCACTGCTCCGCGCCCACGCACGAAGAACCGACCAGGAACGCATCCGCCGCACAGAGAAGGTGTGACCCCCATGGCCGAGACGCCCGAGAGCGCTCAGAAGACCGCCGAGAGCAACCCCGGAACCACCGGTGGCGCCTCCGGGACCGCCGGGACCGCCGGTGGCGCTCCCGCGTCGCCCGCGCCCGTGTCCACCGCCACGTTCGACGCGCTGGCCGCCACCCGGCCGCGCGTCCGCCGCGACGTGCTGTTCACCGAGACCCCCGGCGGGGTGCTCTTCCATAACGCCGACGGCGGGTTCCACCTGGCCGGTCGCACCGCCTACCGTTTCGCCTCCCTCGTCGTCCCGCACCTCACCGGCCACCACCGGCTCGCCGACCTCTGCGCGGGCTTCGGACCCGCCCAGCGGGAGATGGCCGCGGAGCTCGTCAAGACGCTGTACGAGCGGGAGTTCGCCCGCGACGTGCCCCAGCCCGGCCCCGGCTCTGAGGCGGTGCCGGACGAGGTCGCGGAGCGGTTCGCCGCGCAGATCGCCTACGTCGACCACTACGCCGACGGCGCGTCCGGACGCTTCGCCCGTTTCCGCGCCACCCGGGTCGCCGTCCTCGGTGACGACGAGATCGCCCGCTGGTGCGCGCTGAGCCTGCTGCGCAACGGTTGCGCACGTATCGGTACGACCGCGGAGTTCGCCGACGTCACGGCCGAGGCGGTCCGGGCGGCCGCCCATGCGGGCCGGGTCACCGCCGGTGCGGGGGCCGGGTGGGCGGAGCTGGACGGGTACGACGTCGTCGTGGTGACCGGCGCCGGGGCCGGGCCGCGCACCCACCGGCTGCTGGCCGCCGGGGTGCCCGAGGGCCGGACCCTGATCCCCGCCTGGCTGTTCGGCGAGCGCCTGGTCGTGGGCCCGCTCGCCACCACGGCCTCCACCGGCTGCTGGTCCTGCGCCGTGCTGCGGCTGGGCGGCAACGTGGCGGCGGGCGAGGCCGCCGAGCTGTGGAGCCAGGCGGCGGGAGCCGCGCCGGCGTCCCCGGACACCCTGTCCGGTCCGGTCGCCGCAATGGTGGGCAACCTCCTCGGCTACGAGGTCTTCCGCCTCACCACCGGAGCCCTGCCCGCCGAGACGGACCGCCAGGTCCTGATCCAGGACCTGGCGTCGCTGGACGTGATGGCCGAGCCGGTCCGGCCGCACCCCCGCTGCGGGCGCTGCGCCGCCCTGGACGGGCGCGAGCCCGCCGCCGCCCTGCCCGAGGGGCTGGCGCTGCCGGTCACCCCGACCGTGGAGACCGCCCGCGACGCGGAGACCATGGTCGACGAGCTGAACCGGTACAGCGCGGCGCTGGTGCGCCCGCACACCGGGATCCTCCGGCGCTGGGACGACGAGGCGCTGACCCAGACCCCGCTGAAGATCAGTCGGGTCGAGGTGGCACTCGGGGCCGGGGGGCGGCGACGGATCGCCGCCTTCGACGTGCACCACCTGGCGGGGGCGCGGATGCGGGCCCTGTACGCGGCGGCGAGCGCGTACGTCGAGCACGTGGTGCCCCTCGGCGCGGCCGGGGACGTGGTGGCGGACCGGGTGCTCGGCCCGGACGTCCTGACCACCGGCGGCGGCACCGGGGCGCTCCCGGACACCTGGACCGTGGCGACCTCGCTGATCGGCAAGGAACCGGTCCGGGTGCCGGCAGCAGCCGTACGGGCCTTCGGGGCGCACAACCGGGAGCGCGTCCACCTCGCGACGACCGCCGGTGCGGGCGCGGGCGCGGACGACCGGGAGGCGGCCGGCACCGGCCTGATGTCCGCGCTGGCGCACGACGCCCTGCTGCGGGCGCTCCGGGGCAGCACGGAGGTCCGCCCGGTCGCCGCGGACGGCAAGGGGGCGGGGGAAGCGGGCGATCCGGAGCTGGTGTTCCTGCTGAAGTCGGCCGTCAACCTGGATCTGGCCGTCGAACTGCTGGACCTGGGCGAGGAGGAGCGCACCTCGGCCCAGGTGGTGCTGGCCCGGGAGACCCGGGGCGGGGACGCCGGGGGCCGCTGGGCGGTCGGCGCGGGGCTCTCGCGCCGGGCGGCGGCCTGCGCGGCCCTGCGGGACCTGCTCGGGCAGGCGCAACTGGCCGCCGAGGACCCGGGGACCCCGGTCGACACCGGCGACCCGCTCGTCCGTGACCTGGCGGCCAGGAGCATCGCGGTGACCGGCGGTCCGGTCGAGGTGGACGGGCCCGCGACCACGTTCGACACGATCCTCGACCGGCTCCGGCTGGCCGGACGCGACGCCCTGTACGTGCCGACCACCCCGGCCGACCTCGCCTCGGGCGGCATCAGCACCGCCCGGGTGCTGCTCACGGTCGACGGCACCACGGCGGACGGCACCGCGCACGGCACCGCGCACGGCACGGCGCACGGCACGTCGCACGGCACCGCCGGGGGTGGCGCCACGGGCGGCGCCACGGGCGGCGCGAACGGGGAAGGCGCGGCGTCGGATACGGCGGGTACCGGGGCGGGCGTGGCGGCCACGGAGTCGGACGCGGCGGGCGCGGTGGACGGCGAGGGCGACGGCGGCGCGGTGGACGGCGAGGGCGGCCCCGATGCCCGTTGACACGACCGACGCCGTGGACGCGGCTGCCACTTCTGCCAGGACTGCCAACCCCGTCCCCCCGGCCAGGATGGAGTCCCCGTCGGTCCGGTCCGCGCGCGCCCTCGCGGCGGCGCTCCGGGACGCGCTGACGCGCCACGGCACGCCGCCCCGGCTGGACGTGGCGCCGCTCGGCGTGCGCGACGCCTTCGCGGGCGGGGCAGCGGCCCGGACGGCGGACGAGGCGACGGGCGTGGGCACCCCGGCCGCGCCCGCCGCCCAGGAGGCCGGGGCCGTGGGCCCCGCCGTTCCCGTCCGGTTCTACGGCCGGCACGCGATCGTCGGCCCCCTCGCACCTCGTGGGAGCGGCGGGCACGGCGAGGGCCGGACCTGCGTCCGCTGCCTGGAGCGGCGCTGGCAGGCGGTTCGTTCCGTCGCGCTGCGCGAGGCGCTGGAGCTCGGCTCGGGCACCCGGGCCGCCGGGGAGTCCCCCTACGTCACCCCGTTCGCCGCGCACGCCCTCGCGGGGCTGATCGCCGCCAGGCTGGCCGGTGACGGGCCGGTGACCGGTGTCCGCCCGGCCGTTCACCTGGTGGACCTGGAAACCCTGACGGTCCGTCATTACCCGCTGGTGCCCGACCCGGAGTGCCCGCGCTGCGCGGTGCCGGAGCCCGACACCGCCGAGGCGGCGGCGCTCACCCTGCGCGCCGCGCCCAAGCGCCGGGCGGGCGGCTTCCGGGTGCGGGACATCGAGACGTACGACCTGCCGATGGAGCCGTACGCCAACCCGGTGTGCGGGTCGCTCGGCCCGTCCGTGGTCCAGGACGTCTCCTCCACCTCCACGTCCGCCACCATCGGCTGCTTCTCCATGCGCTCGGGGGAGTACCTGCGCGAGACGTTCTGGGGCGGTCACGCGGACACGTTCGCCGAGAGCATGCGGATCGGCGTGCTGGAGGGCCTTGAGCGGTACGCGGGCATGCGGTCCCGGGCCAAACGCACCGGTACGACGGACTCCCTGGACGCCCTGCGGGCCCGCGGCGAGCCCGCGCTCGACCCCAGGGTGTGCGGGCTGTACTCGGACGAGTTCCACCGGGCCAACCCCCGGGTCGTCCCCTTCGCCCCGGACCGCCCGATCCCCTGGGTCCAGGGGTGGTCCCTGCGCGACCGGCGCACGGTCCTGGTGCCCGAGGTCCTCACGTACTACCACGCGCCCGGCCTGGAGAACCGCTTCGTCCAGGAAAGCTCCAACGGCTGCGCCTCCGGCGGCTGCCTCGAAGAGGCCGTCTACTTCGGGCTGATGGAGGTCGTCGAGCGCGACGCGTTCCTGCTCGCCTGGTATGGACGGGCCGCGCTGCCGGAGATCGACGCGGCCACCAGCCGTCGCCCCGCCACCCGGCAGATGATCGACCGGCTGGAGATGTACGGCTACGAGGCCCGCTTCTTCGACACCCGGATCTCCTTCCCGATCCCCGTCGTCACGGGTGTGGCCGTGCGCCGGGACGGCGGGCCGGGCCTGATGTGCTTCGGTGCCGGGGCGGGACTCGACCCGGAGGCGGCGCTGGCGGGCGCGCTGTGCGAGATCGCCACGGACGCGGTGAACCTGCGCCGCCGTACCGAACGCGACCTGGAACGGCTGCGCGCCATGGCCGCCGACTTCGACCGGGTGGAGGCGCTGCACGACCACCCGCTGGTCTACGGCCTGCCCGAGATGGGCCACCACGCGCGCTTCCTGCTCGGCGGACCGGGCGAGCCCCGCCCGCCGAAGCGGTCCTTCGACGAGTTGTACGGGGACGGTTCGGTGCTGCCCGTCTCCGACGACCTGAGCGAGGACCTGACCCGGTGCGTGGACGCCGTCACCGCCGCCGGGTTCGACGTGATCGTCGTCGACCAGACCATGCCGGAGCAGCGCGAACTGGGACTGACCACGGTCAGCGTCCTGGTGCCGGGGCTGCTGCCGATCGACTTCGGCTGGAGCCGTCAGCGGGCGCTCGGCATGGACCGGCTGCTCACCGCCCTGCGCGCGGGCGGGCTGCGCGAGCGCGACCTGACCGACGCCGACCTCAACCCGGCCCCGCACCCCTTCCCATGACCGCCGAACCCGCACCCCTTCCGATGACCGCCGGTACCGCCCCCGCCCCGGCCGGGGCCGTGCCCCGGCCCTGTTTCGCACCCCTTCCCGCGAGCGCAGCCCGGGCCCCGGCCGGGGCCGCCCGCCCCCCGACCCCGCACCCCCTTCCTTCCGTGACCGAGGAGCCCGCCATGGGGTACGCCCATGAATACGCCGCCGCGATCCTTCAGCGCGGCCGGGTCCCGATGGACCCCGCCGACTTCGTGCCCAACTGGTCGGACGGCCCGCGCAAGACCAAGTTCTACCCCGGCACCGACAGCCTGCCGCTGCCCGACTGCGACTACCCGGCCCATGCGGATCTGGACCGCGGCCTGGCCCAGGACACCGGCGCGGACGGCGCGTTCGACCTGGCGCTGCTCTCCGGAATGCTCCGCGACTCCTACGGGCTGACCGGCCGCCGCCTCGGCGTCCAGGCCAACACCGACCTGAGCGCCCTGCCGTACTACCCGCTCGCCAACTGGTCCCGGGGCACAGCGTCCGGCGGCGGCCTCTATCCGGTCGCCGTGCACTGGGTCTCCGGGCCGAGCGGCCCCGTACCGCCCGGGGTGCACCACTACTCCGTCCGGCACCACGCGATGCGGCGGCTGCTGACCGGCGACGTGACCGGTGAGGTGCGGGCGGCGCTCGGGGACGGGGCACCGGGCCCGGACACCGACCAGTACCTGGTCCTGACCATCAAGTACTGGCAGAACGCCTTCAAGTACAACAACTTCTCCTTCCACGCCGTGTCCATGGACCTCGGGGCGTGCGTCCAGACTTGGCGGCTGTGGGCCGGGGCGCGCGGGCTGTCGGTCGAGCCCGCGCTGTGGTTCGACGAGGAACGGCTCGGGCGGCTCCTCGGCGTGGACACGGAGGCGGAGGGCGTCTTCGCCGTCGTCCCGCTGAAGTGGGCGGGCGCCACCGCCCCCGCACCGTCCACGTCTCCCTCTCCGTTCCCGGCGTCCGTGCACCACCGCGACCAGGAACGCTCGCGCACCGTCCTCTCCTTCGACGCGCTCCGGCGCATGCAGAACGTCACCGCCGCCGGCGCCACCGAGCGCCCCGCCCCCGAGGCGCTCGACCCCGCCGTCGCACACCCCGCCGACCCGGAGCGCCCTGCCACGGCGCTGCCCGCCTGCCCGCCGCTCGACACCGACGTACGCACCGCGCTGCGCGCCCGGCGCAGCAGCTTCGGCCGCTTCGAGGCCCAACAGCCCATCACAGCACAGCAGTTGGCGGCCAGCCTGGCGGCCTCGGTGGCCGGTTCACGGATCGGCGGGGACACCGGCGCACAACGGCTGGCGAAGCTCTACGCGTTCGTCTGTCACGTCGAGGGCATCGAGCCGGGCGCGTACGAGTACGACCCCGACGCGCACAGCCTGCGCCTGGTGAAGGCGGGCAATCCGGGTGCCTTCCTGCAGAAGAACTACTTCCTCTCCAACTACAACCTGGAGCAGGCGGCCGCGGTCCTGGTGCCCACCGTGCGCACCGAAGCCGTCCTCGACGCCGTCGGGGACCGGGGGTACCGCCTGGTCAACGCCGCGGTCGGGGCGATCGCCCAGACCGCCTACACCACCGCGTCCGCCGTCGGTATCGGCTGCGGGGTCGCGCTCGGCTTCGACAACATCTCGTACATCGAGGAACTCGGTCTCGACGGGACCGGCGAGGCGCCGCTGCTGATCATGATGATCGGCAACGAGCGGCCCGCCCCGGCCGACTTCCGGTACGAGATCGCCTAGTGCCGCATCAGGCGACGTTCGCCCCGTCGCGACGCCCGGCACGCCCTCTCGCCGCACCGGCCGAAACCCCGAGTACGTCCCGTACGAGGGCTTTCGGCCGGCATACCGGGAGCACGCACCGGACGACGCTCCTTGACGGGCAGACCTGGCCCGATGCGGCACTGGCGCGGCCACCCATGAGGACGACGAGACGACAACCGGAACGAGAAGGGGAGAACCCGACATGACGCCGGACCACCCGGCCCCCGCCCCCGCGACCGCTCCCGCGGCGGTCACCCGCCCCCGCTTCATGCTGCGGGTCGCCGGGCTGCCGGTCGACAGCGTGCGGGGGCTGCGCTGCCCGGACAGCCGCCGCTGGGCCGACGAGGTCCTGCGCGCCACCGAGCTGTTGCGCGCCGACGGCGAACGGCTCGGGGACCTGCTCCACGACCTCGTCGGCGGCAGCGACGACGAGGCCCTGCGCCGCACCCTGCTCACCCTGCGCCGCGACATCTTCAACAACCGGCTGCCACGCCCCGACGCCGCCGACCGGGCCCTGGCCCTGGTGCGCGGGCTCGACGAGACCGCCGCTGCGGCGCTCGCGGACTGGCTCACCGGGCGGCGCCGCCTGGAGGAGCACCGGACGGCGGGCACCGGCCTGCTCGCCGCCGAGACCGCCCGCGCCCGCGAGGCCCTGCGCCGGCTGGCAGGGGAGGAGCGGCTGCGCAAGGGCCTGCTGCTCGCCTCCCCGGCCCTGGACGCCCAGCTCGACGCGTACATACGCGCCGTCTCCGCCGCGCCCCCGGACAAGAAGCAGCGCAAGATCGAGCGCTCGCTGCTCTCGTACCTCTACCGCACGGCGTGCAAGACCAGTCCGTTCTCCACGTTCACCGGTGTCGCCCTGGGCACCTTCGTCGACGGTGACCACGACAGTCACCACGGCGATGACGACAGTCGCCATGGCGAGCACGACAGCCGAGGCGGTGACGGCGGGCCGGGCCACGGGCTGCGGGCCCGGGTCGACGACGCGTGGGAGGGGCGGCTGCGGCTGAACGTCGCCGCCGTCGGCAGGCTCGCCGAAACCCTGATCGCGGACCCGGTCCGCCGGGCCGACCTGCCGGTCGCTCCCGCCTCCGGCTGGGGACGCGACGACGACCGGGTCCGCTACGTGCGCCGCTGGGTCACCCAGGGGGACGAGGACACCGCCGTCACCTTCGACGCCGTGAAGGACCGGCTGTTCTTCCTTCGCCGCAGCGGCACCCTGGAACGCCTCCTCGGCCTGTTCGAGAACCGTGGCACCCTCCGCTACGGGGAACTGGCCGACTGGCTCGCGAAGGACCGGGACGCGGACCCGGAGGAATGCGCCCAGTACCTCCAGGCGCTCCTCGACGTCGGCATGGTGCAGGTGCCGTGCCTGCGGACCGAGGTCCACGACACCGACCCGCTGCGCGCCTTCCAGGACTCGCTGCGCGACCTCGGCCGTCCCTGGGCCGACCGGCTCGCCGACCGCCTCGACGCCCCCGCCTCGCACATCGAGGGGTTCGCCGCCGCCGACCCGGCCGAACGCCGGGCTCTCATGGGCGAGTTGCGCACTTCGCTGCGTGTCCTCCAGGAGGAGGAGCTCGGTGCGCAGCGGGCTCGCGTCCCGCAGACCCTGCTCTACGAGGACGTGGCGGCCGGGCGTCACACCGAACTCTCGGCCCCCGCCTGGGAGCGGCTGGCCGCCGAACCGCTCGGCGCGGTCGAACGCGTGCTGCCCGCCTTTGATCTGACGCTCCCTCAGCGCATCACGTTCAAGGGTTTCTTCCTCGCCCGCCACGGGCAGGGCGGGCGCTGCGACGACCTGCTGAAGCTGGTCCACGACTTCCACGAGGACTTCTTCGACCAGTACATGTCGTTCACCGCGAAGCGCACCACGTTCGACGCGGACGGCCATTACGTCCCCGAGGAGAACTGGCTCTCCCTGCCGCAGCTCAAGGCACTCGACACGGCCCGGCAGACGTTCGTCGAGCGGATGCGCGCCCTGTGGGCGGCCTGGGAGGCCGACCCCGCCGCCACCCCGGAGATCCGGGTGGACGGCTCCCTTCTCGATGAGGTCGCGTCCGAACTGGAAACGCTGCACGGTGAGTTCGCCCCGCTCGCGCATCATGTGCAGATCGCGGACCGGCCCGGGGACCCGCTGGTCGTGCTCAACCGCTCGTATGGCGGGGTGTCCTTCCCGTTCAGCAGGTTCACCCACCTCTTCGACGGCCTCGACGAACAGCTCCTCGCCGCCACCGAGGACCTGCTGCCCGACGACGCCGTCCTCGCCGAGGTCACCGGCGGGCCCGTCACCAGCAACCTCAACCTGCACGGCAGGCTCACCTCGTACGAGATCGTCTGCCCCGGCGAGCGCGGCACCCTGCCCGCCACCCACCAGATCCATCTGGACGACCTCCACCTCGTCCACGACCGCGAGGCGGACCGGCTCGTCCTGCGCTCCACCCGGCTCGGCAAGGAGGTCGTGCCGGTCTACCTGGGCTATCTCGTCCCCCTCGCCCTGCCCGAACTGCCCCGCACCCTGCTGCTGTTGTCCCCGACCTCGATGTCCCCCCTGAACGTGTGGGGCGGGGTCCCCGAGGGCACTCCGGTCGACGAGGTCACCACCCGGCCGCGCGTCCGGCACGGCAGCGTCGTGCTCAGCCGGCGCAGCTGGAGCGCGCCTGCCGCCGTCCTGCCGCTGCGCACCATCGGTGGCGGGGCAGGAGGGGCCGGGGACGACGGCTGGTTCCTGGGCTGGCACGCCTTCCGCCGCGCCCACGGGCTGCCCGACCGGGTCTTCGCGACCGTCGCCGACAGCGGGGCGCGCGGTGCGACCGGCGGCAAGCCCGCCTATGTCGACTTCGACAGCCCGCTCTCGCTGGCCGCGTTCGAGGCCCTGATCAAGACGTCCGGGGCGCGGGTCGTGTTCCGGGAGATGCTGCCCGACGAGGACGGACTGCACACCGTCTCCGGCCGGGGCCGCCACGTCGCCGAAATCGCGGTGGAGACCGCCGCCCCCGCCCGAAGGAGCAATGAGTCATGAGTTCAGCCCCACCCACGACGACGGCCGCCGCGCGGACCGGCACGGCGGGAGCCTGGCAGGCCACGCACATCTTCTACGCCGCCAACCCCCGTCCCATGCTCACCCAGTGCGTCCGCCCGCTGATCGAGGAACTGGAGGCGGACGGCCTGATCGACGGCTACTTCTTCATCAACTACTGGTTGGAGGGCCCGCACGTCCGGCTGCGGATCAAGCCCGTCACCCCGCAGGCCGAGGACGAGGTCCGGCGTCGCACGGAGGCCGCCGTCGACGCGTTCCTCACCGAACGGCCCGCCCTGTACGAGGTGGACTCCGGGTTCCTCAACGACTTCTACAACACCCTCTTCGACATCGAGTTCCCCGGCGCCGAGCGCGGCCACTACACCGACGAGCAGGGCCGGATGCGGCTGCGCCCCAACAATTCGCGCAGCGCCGAACCGTACGAGCCGGAGTACGGCAAGTACGGCGGCCCGGCCGGGATCGAGCTGGCCGAATGGCACTTCCGGAAATCCAGCGACCTGGTCATCGACGCGTTCCGGACGAAGAACCTGCATCTGCGGACCGTGCTGCTCGGCACCTCGGCCCAGCTGATGATGGTGATGTCCGCCGCGTTCCTGCCCGACCGTCAGGAACTGGCCGATTACCTGGACAGCTACTACGAGTTCTGGCACCGGGCGTTCCCCGGCACCGGCTTCATCGGCAGCGACGAGTACGACCGCAACTACGCCGCCATGGCCCCCGGTCTGGCCGCCCGTTTCGGCCGTGTCCGCGCCGCCGTGGGCGCCGTGGCCGACCGGACCGGCGAGGGCGTCGGGACCGGCGGTCGCGAGGGGAGCGCGGGCGGGGAGGCCGGGAACGGCGGGGACGACGCTGCCCGACTGCCCGGATTCCTCGCCGGATGGGCCGAGCACTGCGCCGAACTGCGGGAGCGGGCCGTCGAACTGACGTTGAACGGTGACCTCGTGTTCCGCTCCTGGGACGGTGAGCGCGACGAACTCGTCACCGATCCGGCGGCCTCGCTGCCACTGCTGCTCTCCCCGTACATGCATATGACCAACAACCGGCTGCACGTGACGATCCGGGACGAGGCGTACCTCTCGCACGTGCTGGGCCGGGCGCTGCGGGAGACGGGATGAGCGCCGCCCCACCGGGCGCCGTCGAGGGCCTCGCCGAGTACCGGCCCGAGCTGCGGCCCGAGGTGCTGCTGAGCGACGCCGTGCTGCACGGCGCGGCGACGGTGCACCTGATCAAGGACACCGCGAGCGGCGGCTCCTTCCGGGTGGGCCCCAAGGAGCACTTCCTCATCGCCCGGATGGACGGGCGGCGCAGCCTGGCGGAGATCGGCGAGGAGTACGCGCGGGAGTACGGGCGCAGGCTGGACGCCGCGCGCTGGCAGCAGATCCTGCGGATGCTCGGTACGCGAGGACTGCTGGCCGGTGCCCCCGCCCGGCCCGCCGCCACGACCGGGGGCGGGACCCGTTCCGGGGACGGGTCCGGAGCGGGGGCTTCCGACGGGGACGGCCGACCGGTGCGCGGTGTGCTCCGCGGCAGCGTACGGCTGGTCGCCGACGCGGACGCCACCACGGACCGGCTGCACCGGGCGGTCGGCTTCCTGCTGGCCCCCGGATGGCTGGTGCCGCTGCTGGCGCTGGTGGTCGCGATGGAGATCGTTGTCGCCCTCCGGTTGGGCGAACTACTCGTATACACAAGGGAGTTGTTCAAAAATCCGGTGCTGCTGACCGGTGCCGCGACGCTGCTCTGGTTCAGCACCGCGCTGCATGAACTGGCCCACGGGGTCGTCGCCCGGCACCACGGCGGCACGGTGGCCGAAATCGGTCTGCGCTGGCGGCTGCCTGTGGTCATCATGTACTGCACGGTCGACAACTACCTGTATCTGGGCTCTCGTTGGCAACGCATTCAGACGGCACTGGCCGGCGCGGTGATGAACCTGCTGTTCCTGCTGCCGTTCTGTGCGCTGTGGCTGTTCGCCCCGCTGGACGCCGCCACGCACGACGCGCTCGGCGCACTGCTGCTCCTGGGCAGCGTGCAGGCGCTGGCCATGCTGGTCCCGCTGCCACCGCTCGACGGGTACCGGATCGCGAGCCAACTGTGCGGGGCCACCGAGCTGGCCACGTCGACCGGCGCCTACCTGCGACTGGCCGCCCGCCGCGATCCCGCCGCGGGTGACTACCCGCGCCACGCCCGGACCGCCTACCGCGTGTACGCGCTGAGCGCGGTGCTCGTCCTCGCGGGCATCCTCGCCGCCGCCGTGGCGGTCGCCCACCACCTGCTCACCGCCTGACCGTCATCCGCTCACCGCCCGCCCCGTACCGCGCCCTGCCGACCGCCCCCACCGACCGTTCCCCCGAAGGTCCGACCCGCCGATCAGCGGCGGACAAGGAGAGAAGTTCCATGAGTCCCACCACCCCCACCACCTCCCCGGGGAGCCGGCCCGGCCCGGACGACGCCCGGTCCACCGCGGCCGTCGTCCTCGACGCCGTGCACAAGAGGTACGGCGAGCGGCACGCCGTCGACGGGGTGTCCCTCACCGTGTCGCGCGGCGAGTTCTTCGGTCTGCTCGGCCCCAACGGGGCGGGCAAGACCACCCTCGTCGAGATCATGGAGGGCCAGCGCAAGGCGGACTCCGGCACGGTCACCGTGCTCGGTGCCAGTCCCTGGCCGCGCAACCCGTCCCTGCTGCCCCGGCTCGGCGTGCAGACCCAGACCTCGGCGTTCTTCGTCCGCCTCACCGCCCGCGAGCACCTGCGCACCATGGCCGCCCTCTACCGCACCGACCACGCGGCGGCGGACCGGGCACTGGCCTCCGTCGGCCTCACCGAGCAGGGCGACACCCGGGTGGACGACCTGTCCGGCGGCCAGCGCCAGCGCCTCGCCATCGCCTCCGCGCTCGTCCACGAACCCGAGCTGATCTTCCTGGACGAGCCGACCGCCGCCCTCGACCCGCAGGCCCGGCGCGCCCTGTGGCAGGTGCTGCGCGACCTCAAGGGCGAGGGGCGCACCATCATCTACACCACCCACCACCTCGACGAGGCCGAGGCGTTGTGCGACCGGGTCGCCATCATGGTCGAGGGCTCCGTCGTGGCCCTGGACAGCCCGGCCCACCTCATCGCGGCCGCCGCCCCCACCACCCGGCTCGTCGTCCCCGACGACCGGCTCACCGTCGCCCAGGCCCGCGCCATCGAAGGCGTCGACGGCGTCACCGAGGAGCCCGGCGCGCTCGTGCTGGAGACCCTCGAATCCGGCAAGGTCCTCGCCGCGATCGACGCCCTGGCCGGACTCCAGGGCGTCCAGACGCGCACCGCCGACCTGGAGGACGTCTACCTGGCCCTCACCGGCGCCGCCGAGGCCGCCGAATCCGCCGGAGCCGACGGCGCCCCGCGCCCGTAGCCCGCCCCGCCCGCGATCCGACCGGACCGCCCCCGTCCCCGGCGCGCCCCGCGGCGCGCCCGCGCACCCCCGCAGCGCGAACCCGCACCCCCCAGCAGTGATACGGAGACACCCCGATGAGCGCATACACGGCGCTGAGCCAGGCCGGATACCGGGCCTACACACGCGACAAGACCACGCTCTTCTTCACCTTCGCCTTCCCGCTCATCTTCCTCGTCGTCTTCGGGCTGATCTTCCACGGCCAGACGGTCGAGCAGAGCGGCAAGCCCTACATCAACTACATCGCCCCCGGCGTCCTCTCCTGGGGCGTCGGCAACGCCGCCGTGTTCGGCGTCGGCTTTGTCCTCATGCAGTGGCGGCGCGACGACATCCTGCGCCTCATCCGGATGACCCCGACCCCCGTCTCCGCCGTCCTCGCCTCCCGCTACGTCCTGGCGCTCGGCATCGGCGCCGTGCAGTCCGTGCTCTTCGTGTGCGTGGCGCTGCTGCCCTCGTTCGGGCTCCAGCTGGACGGCCGCTGGCCGCTGGCCCTGCCCGTCCTGGTCATCGGCATCACCGCCTTCCTCGCCCTGGGCGTCATCGTCGGCAGCTACGCGAAGACTCCCGAGGCCGTCGCCGCCGTGGCCAACTGCCTGATGATCCCCATGGCGTTCCTGTCCGGCTCGTTCTTCCCGCTGGACGCCATGCCGGGCTGGATGCAGAACCTCTCCCGCGTGCTGCCGCTGCGCTACCTCAACGACGGGATCTCCGGTGCCCTCACCGGACGCGGCACCACGGGCGACATCTGGCTGGCCTGCGGGGTGCTCGCCGGTTTCGCCGTCATCCTGTGCGCGATCGCGCTCAAGACCTTCCGCTGGAGCGACAAGTCATGACGACGGCCACCTTCCCCGCCCCCGCCGTGCCGCCGGTGTCCGGCGAGACCCCGCTGGAGGCCGCCCGGGCCTGTCTCCACGCCGAACTGATTCACCGTCATGAACGGTCCACGGACCCGACGGCCCTGCCCGCGCCGCTCGTCGTGCCGCTCGGCGCCGCCGACACGCTCGGCCACGGCAGCCCCGACCCGTACGCGGACGTCCGCCCGGCCGCCAACGTCCAACTGACCTCACGGGCCGTGCTGATCGGCCCCTGGGGCGGCGGACCGGACGCCACCGCCTGCGGGCAGTGCCTCGCCATGCGCTGGCAACGGCTGCGCAGCCGTTCGGAGCGCGAGGCGCTGGAGCTCGGCCACCGCCCGAACGGCGCCGTCCACTGGCCCGTCCTCACCCCGTACGCGGCCGACGCCGTCTGGGCCGTCTACCGCGCGGTCCTGGCGCCCCTCCCGGCAACGTGTGCCCCGTCGCGCCGCCCGGCACTTCCCCCAGCTCTCAGCTTGGTTCGAGCAGGTGAGACCCCATCGCTCGCGGCGTTGACCGAAAGCCCACACAGCCCTTCCCCGAGCTCTCGACTTCGTTCGAGCGGGGGAGGCCCCGCCCGAGAGCTTCCGGCCGCCTTGCGATCGCACGCGCCGGACGACGCTCCTTCCGGGCAGACCTCACCGGTCACGGCACGAGGCGGCACCCACGACCTGACCGACGCCACCGACGCCGACCGCGCGCTGCCCCGCGTCACCCGGATCGACCTGGTGACCCTCGCCACCGCGACGTTCCCGATCCTGCCCGAACCCCTCTGCCCCTCCTGCGTCCAGGAGGTCCCCGACACCGCCGCCTCGGCCCGGATGGACCTCGGCCCGGCCCCGAAACCGGACCCGGACGGATACCGGCTGCGGCCCCTGTCCTCGTACCCGCTGCCGACCGCCGCGCTCGTCAACCCGGTGTGCGGCACCCTCGGCTCCGATCTCTGGATCAACCCGACGTCCACCACCACCGCACCGGCCGCCGGCACCCATTTCGTCCGCGGCTACGCCGGCCTCAACGACGTCACCTGGAGCGGCCAGGCCAACGGCTACGACACCAGCCGCCTCCTCGCCCAACTGGAGGGCCTGGAACGGTACGCGGGCACCAGGCGCCGACGCGGCACCTCCCCCGTGATCGGCAGCTACCACGAGCTGGCCGACCACGCCCTGGACCCGGCCGCCTGCGGGCTCTACGCCCCCGAGACCTACGCGACCGACCCCATGGTCTCCCCGTTCGACCCGGACCGGGCCATCCCCTGGGTGTGGGGCTACTCCCTGCGCGACGACCGCCCCGTCCTCGTGCCCGCCCGGCTCGCCCACTACAGCGCGGGCGTCGAGGCCGACAACTTCGTCTTCGAATGCTCCAACGGCTGTGCCACGGGCGGCAGTCTGGAGGAGGCGATCCTCTACGGGCTGCTGGAGATCGTCGAACGGGACGCCTTCCTGCTGGCCTGGCACGGCCGCACCCCGCTCACCGCGATCGACCTCGGCGACTGCCGTTCCCCGGCCGTCCGCAGCATGATCGACCGGGCCGCGCTGCACGGCTACGACGTCCACGCCTTCGACACCCGGATGGACCTGGCCGTCCCCGTCGTCACTGCCCTCGCGGTACGCCGGGACGGCGGTCACGGAACACTGTCGTTCGCCGCCGCCGCCGGGTTCGACCCCGAGGCGACCGTCGAGTCGGCGCTTTCCGAAGTCCTCACGTACATCCCGCACCTGCCCTACCAGGTCGCCGAGCGGCACACCGAACTCGCCGCCATGGCGGCCGACTTCACCCGCGTGCGGCAGCTCAAGGACCACGCCCAGCTCTACGGGCTGCCGGAGATGGCCGTGCACGCCAAGGAGTACCTGGAACCGGTCGCCGTGCGCCCGCCGGCCGACACCTTCGCCGACTGGGAGCCCCACCGCCCCCGCACCGGGGACCTCCGCGACGACCTGAACCTGCTGCGCGACCAGCTCGTCGCCGCCGGACACGATGCCATCGCGGTCGACCAGACCACCCCCGAGCAGCGGCGGATGGGCCTGCACACCATCGCGGCCGTCGTCCCCGGCCTGCTGCCGCTCGACTTCGGCTGGACCCGGCAACGCGCCCTGCTGATGCCCCGGCTGCGGACCGCGTTGCGGACGGCGGGGCGACGGGCCGACGACCTCCCGGAGTCCGAGATCAAGCGCGTCCCGCACCCCTTCCCGTGACGTGCTTTCACGACGCCTCGCACGAGGCACCTCGTGGCCGTGGCACCGGTCGGAGACCGGCCGGGGAGCGGCCACGACACCAGGCAAGCCCCCTTCGCGCTCCGGGCGCGAAGAGGGCTTGCGGACGTGCGGAGCGTGCGCGATCGGTGAGTCGATCAGGCGCAGCAGGAGGTGGTGCTGGTGGTGCTGGAGCAGGTCGACGTCGAGGAGCAGGACGTCGAACCGGCCAGCACGACCTCCGCGGCGTCCGAGTAGTCCGAGATCTCGAAGGTCTCCGACTCCAGCTCCAGGATCTCGTCGGCGAGGGTGGCGAGCTCGGTCTTGGGGGCCATGGTCTTCTCCCTTGGTCCACGGGGACGGGCCGGCGGCTCCGGCACCGTTCTCCCGCACTGACGCCATTGCAGCCGGGGCCGCTGTCAGATCGGCCGCGGTTTCGCTGTCAGATCGCTGGCACCCCATGACAGCGGAACGCGGGATTCCTGAAGGCGGGGCGGCGCAGGCTGTCGACGCCGGCCCCACACGTGCCCGGCGGGCCCGGATCGCGACCGGCCCGCCCAGCGGAACGAGGTGAGTTGACATGCGGGAGAACCTCCCGTTTCCTCCTGGCGCCCCACCCTCTCCCGGTCCTCCCGAGGCCCCACCCCCACCCGGCACCTCGCCCCCGTCCCCGCCCTCTTCCCCGGCGGACGCGCGGCAGGCGCCGCCCCGCCCCCCGGCCCCGATGGTGCCGCGCGAGGTCCTGCGCCCGGCGACGGAGCTGTACCTCGACGCGCACTCCCACCCCGAACCGTCCGGGGCCGAGCGGCGCACCGCGGACCTGCTCGCCGCGGGGCTGGAGGCGAGCGGCTGCGCGGTGACCTCGAAGGTCGGCGGCGGCCACGGGCTGGTGGGCGTGCTGCGCAACGGCACCGGCCCGACCGTCATGCTCCGCACCGAACTCGACGCGCTCCCGGTCACCGAACGCACCGGACTCGCCTACGCGAGCACCGTGCCGGGCGTGATGCACGCCTGCGGCCACGACCTCCACCTCGCCGCGGTCGCCGGGGCGGTGGCCGAACTCGCCCGCACCCGCTCCACGTGGCGCGGCACGGTCCTGGTCGCCGGCCAGCCGTCCGAGGAGACCCTGACCGGTGCGCGGGAGATGATGGCGGACGGCCTGTACGAGCGGTTCGGCACCCCGGACGCGGTCCTCGCCCAGCACACCTCGCCCGCGCCCGCGGGCACCCTCGCGCACGCCGCGGAGTTCCGCACACCGCTGATGGCGGCCGGTGCGGCGGTGGACATCACCCTGTACGGGCGCGGCGGCCACGCCGGCACCCCGCACCTCACCGTCGACCCGGTCCTCACGGCGGCGGCCGCGGTGCTGCGGCTCCAGTCCGTCGTCTCGCGGGAGACCGCCCCGGCCGAGCAGGCGGTGCTCACCGTCGGCGCGCTGCGCGCCGGAGGACCGGGCAACGTGATCCCGGAGACGGCGGAACTCACCCTGTGCGTACGGGCGTCGAGCGAGCACGCGGTCGACCGGATGACGGCCGCCGCACTGCGGATCGTGCGGGCCGAGTGCGCGGCGTCCGGCTGCCCGAGGGACCCGGACTTCACCGTCACCGCCCGCTCGCCCGCCCTGCTGACCGACGCGACGGCCACGGCCGCCGTGCGCCGGGCGCACGAGGAACTGTTCGGCCCTCATCGGGTCGGCGACAGCGGCACGCTCACCGCCACCGAGGACTTCGCGTGGTTCGGTACGGAGGGGGTGGCGACGGTGTACTGGCTGCTCGGCGTCACGGGCGTACGGCAGTGGCGGGCTGCCCGGGAGGGCGGACCGCCGGTGCCGCCCAACCACGCGCCGGAGTTCGCCCCGGACGTCCGTACCGCCCTGCCGGCCGGGATCGCGGCCATGGCCTCGGCCGCCCGGCGGTTACTGCATCCGGAAGGGGGCACCCCGTGACCCGTTCCACCGGGGAGGCGGCATACGGGACGGGCCGCGGCCACATCGACCTGGTGACCGTCCGCCGCGACAGCACCGCCCCGACCGGCGAGACCACCGTCGTACGGCTGCTGAGCCTGCTCCCCGCCCACTGGGCCTGCGCCCCCCGGTCCGTGGGGCCCGACCGGATCGCCCTGCGCATCGCTTTGAGCCGTACCGTCGACGACGGCACGGTCCGCCGGGCCGTCGCCCGTGCCCTCGCCGACCGGGCACTGGACGGCTGGACGCAGGAACGATGAGCCCGGGGCCGGGGCACGGCCGCCGGGGCGGGCGCCCGCGTGCGGTGCCCCGCCCGGGCGCCCCGGGCCCGTGTTTCAGATCCAGCCGCGTTCCCGGGCCAGCAGGGCGGCGTGGGCGCGACTGGCGGCGCCGAGGGCCTGGAGGAGATCGGCGACGTGCCGCCGGTACGTCCGGACGGAGACGCCCAGCTCGCGGGCGCCCGCCTCGTCCTTGCCCACGGTGCACATGGACACCAGGACGCGCCGCTCGATCTCCGACAGACCGGTGTCCGGAGTCCCACCGTCCTCACCGCTCGTCCGGGAGAGGTCCTCGGACTGGTCCCAGATCTTCTCGAACAGGGCGGTGATGTTGCGCACCAGGCCGCTGCGGTGGGCGAGCAGCGCCCCGCGCGAGGTGTCGTGCGGGTCCAGCGGGACGAGGGCGGCCTTGCGGTCGTAGACCAGCAGCCGCTCGGCGCTGTGCTCCGTCACCCGGATCATGGCCCCGTTCTCGGCCAGCTCCCGCAGATACGCGGCGGTCGCCGGATCCCGCAGCGCCGCCCGGATCACGACGTTCCGGATCTTCACGCCGCGCCGCAGGCACCGCAGGTCCAGCGGTCGCGAACGGGCGATGTTCTCCGGCGACAGCTTCGTGTACGGCTCCACGGAGAGGATCTCGTCCCTGGCGAAGAACGCCAGGTCGTCGATCCGGTCGCGGATCTGGTCGAGGCCCTCCAACTGCTCGATGCCCGGCGGAGGGGGCCTGCGCGCCCCTTGCTCCGCGCGTAGACCGTCAATCACGTGCCGCGACCGGGTGACGCGCTGCAACTCCTGGTGCAGGACGTGCAGGCGTAAATCGATGAGCCTGGCCACCGCGACCTCCGGGTCGGTCGGGAAGACGCGGGTATCGGGGCCCTCGGGGTGGAGGAGCCCGAGTTCCTGGAGCCGGTCGACGCACGCGTGCGCCGCCTGCGGGTCCGTGCACAGACGGAGATGCAGATCGTCGGCGGTGGTACCGGGGTTGCGCAGGAAGTGCCGGTAGACCTCCTCCTCGGCCCCCGAGACCCCGAATATGGACATCTCGTTCTCGTCCACGCGCGCCCCCGCTTGCCTGGTCCCTGTGCGGCCGTGCGCTCCCGGTGGTCGGCCGTGAGCGTTGGTCCACGGCTGCCGTCTCGACTGCCCGTGCACCTTTTACGGAATCTTTCGGCCAAAGAGTAGACGCTGAGATCATTTCTGTGAGGGGGCCGGGCACAACTGTGTGCAATGCGGAGATGAACGGTGTGCGTCCCGCGACGAGCGGCCAGGCATACGCGGTGGATGGTCCGGACAGGGATAGGCGGTCCCGCCCGCAACCGTCGGAATCGCGCCATTCACCCGCCGTCGCGACGGGCCCGCGTTGCGCCCCGCCCCGTCATCGGCCGCTTTCCGCCCCGCTCCGGGCGCGATGAGGTCGAGCGCACCGGCACCGGGCGATCGGGGCGCCCCGGCGATTGCGGGCGCGGCCGTCACGGGGGAGTCGTAGGCTGGGAGCCCCGGCCGCCGGGGGTGGCTCCCGGATCACGCCGGGCCGGAGGCCGCCCCTCGTACGTGTCGGGTCCTTCGCGTTGCCTCTGACCCGACAGCAGCCGGTTGCCCGGGTCCCCGGCCTCGTTTGACTTCGTTACTTCGTTACCCGGACGGAAGCCTTCATGAGTCTGCACGGTCTGCTGGATGTCGTCGTACGTGACCCGGCACTCTCCGAAGCGGTGAAGGCCGCCGACGACGGCCACCGGATGCACATCGACCTGGTCGGGCCGCCCGCGGCCCGCCCCTTCGCCGTGGCCGCTCTGGCCCGTGAGACGGGCCGGACCGTGCTCGCCGTCACCGCGACCGGCCGCGAGGCGGAGGACCTGGCGGCAGCGCTGCGCGGACTGCTGCCGCCGGACACCGTCGCCGAGTTCCCGTCCTGGGAGACCCTGCCGCACGAGCGGCTCTCGCCCCGTTCCGACACCGTGGGCCGGCGCCTGGCGGTGCTGCGGCGCCTCGCGCACCCGAGCGCGGACGACCCGGAGACCGGCCCGGTCAAGGTCGTCGTCGCGCCCATTCGCTCGGTGCTCCAGCCGCAGGTCAAGGGCCTGGGGGACCTGGAACCGGTCTCGCTGCGCACCGGCGGGAGCGCCGATCTCGGCAGCACCGTCGACGCGCTCGCGGCAGCCGCGTACTCCCGGGTCGAACTGGTCGAGAAGCGCGGCGAGTTCGCCGTGCGCGGCGGCATCCTGGACGTCTTCCCGCCGACCGAGGAACACCCCCTGCGGGTGGAGTTCTGGGGCGACGACGTCGAGGAGATCCGCTACTTCAAGATCGCCGACCAGCGTTCGCTGGAGGTCGCCGAGCACGGCCTGTGGGCCCCGCCCTGCCGGGAACTGCTGCTGACCGACGAGGTGCGCGAGCGGGCCGCCGCCCTCGCCGAGAGCCACCCGGAGCTGGGCGAACTGCTCGGCAAGATCGCGGAGGGCATCGCGGTGGAGGGCATGGAGTCCCTCGCCCCGGTTCTCGTCGACGACATGGAGCTGCTGCTCGACGTGCTGCCCGCCGGGGCGATGGCGCTGGTCTGCGACCCGGAGCGGGTCCGTACCCGGGCCGCCGACCTCGTCGCCACCAGCCAGGAGTTCCTCCAGGCGTCGTGGGCGGCGACCGCGGGAGGGGGCGAGGCCCCGATCGACGTCGGCGCGGCCTCGCTGTGGGGCATCGCGGACGTCCGGGACCGGGCCCGCGAGCTGGGCATGATGTGGTGGTCAATCTCCCCGTTCGCCGCCGGCGGAGCCGACGAAGCCGATGAGGACTCCGACACGCTGGGGCTCGGCATGCACGCCCCCGAGGCGTACCGGGGCGACACCGCCCGCGCGCTCGCCGACACCAAGGGCTGGCTCGCCGACGGCTGGCGCACGGTCTACGTCACCGAGGGACAGGGGCTCGCCTCCCGCACCGTCGAGGTGCTGGGCGGGGAGGGCGTCCCGGCCCGGCTGGACCCGGACCTGACCGAGGTCTCCCCGTCCGTCGTGCACGTCTCCTGCGGCGCCCTCGACCACGGCTTCGTCGACCCGGCGCTGCGGCTCGCCGTCCTCACCGAGACCGACCTCACCGGCCAGCGCACCGCCACCAAGGACCTGGGCCGGATGCCGGTCCGCCGCCGCAAGACGATCGACCCGCTGACGCTGGAGACCGGCGACTACATCGTCCACGAACAGCACGGTGTGGGCCGGTACATCGAGATGGTGCAGCGCACGGTGCAGGGCGCCACCCGCGAGTACCTCCTCGTCGAGTACGCCCCCGCCAAGCGCGGCCAGCCGGGCGACCGCCTCTACATCCCCACCGACCAACTGGAACAGGTCACCAAGTACGTCGGCGGCGAGGCCCCCACCCTGCACCGGCTCGGCGGCGCCGACTGGACGAAGACCAAGGCGCGCGCCAAGAAGGCCGTCAAGGAGATCGCCGCCGACCTGATCAAGCTGTACTCGGCCCGGATGGCGGCCCCCGGCCACACCTTCGGACCCGACACCCCCTGGCAGCGCGAACTGGAGGACGCGTTCCCGTACGCCGAGACGCCCGACCAGCTCTCCACCATCGCCGAGGTCAAGGCGGACATGGAGAAGTCCGTCCCGATGGACCGGCTGATCTGCGGCGACGTCGGCTACGGCAAGACGGAGATCGCGGTCCGCGCGGCGTTCAAGGCGGTCCAGGACGGCAAACAGGTCGCCGTCCTCGTCCCCACGACCCTCCTGGTCCAGCAGCACCACGGTACGTTCACCGAGCGCTACTCCCAGTTCCCGGTCAACGTACGCGCGCTCAGCCGCTTCCAGTCGGAGACCGAGTCCAAGGCCACCCTCGAAGGGCTGCGCGACGGCTCCGTCGACCTGGTCATCGGCACCCACCGCCTGTTCTCCTCCGAGACGAAGTTCAAGGACCTGGGCCTCGTCATCGTCGACGAGGAGCAGCGCTTCGGCGTCGAGCACAAGGAGCAGCTGAAGAAGCTCCGGGCGAACGTGGACGTCCTCACCATGTCCGCGACGCCCATCCCCCGTACGCTCGAAATGGCCGTGACGGGCATCCGCGAGATGTCGACGATCACCACACCCCCGGAGGAGCGCCACCCGGTCCTCACCTTCGTCGGCCCGTACGAGGAGAAGCAGATCGGCGCCGCCATCCGCCGCGAACTGCTCCGCGAGGGCCAGGCGTTCTACATCCACAACCGCGTCGAGTCGATCGACCGCGCCGCCGCCCGGCTGCGCGAGATCGTCCCGGAGGCGCGGATCGCCACGGCACACGGCCAGATGTCCGAACAGGCCCTGGAACAGGTGGTGGTGGACTTCTGGGAGAAGAAGTTCGACGTCCTGGTCTCCACCACGATCGTCGAGTCCGGCATCGACATCTCCAACGCCAACACCCTGATCGTGGAGCGCGGCGACAACTTCGGCCTCTCCCAGCTCCACCAGCTGCGCGGCCGGGTCGGCCGGGGCCGCGAGCGCGGTTACGCGTACTTCCTCTACCCGCCGGAGAAGCCGCTCACCGAGACCGCCCACGAACGCCTCGCCACGATCGCTCAGCACACCGAGATGGGCGCGGGCATGTACGTCGCCATGAAGGACCTGGAGATCCGGGGCGCCGGAAACCTCCTGGGCGGCGAACAGTCCGGCCACATCGCGGGCGTCGGCTTCGACCTGTACGTCCGCATGGTCGGCGAGGCGGTCGCCGACTACCGCGCCTCCCTCGAAGGCGGCGTCGAGGAGGAGCCGCCGCTGGAGGTCAAGATCGAGCTCCCGGTCGACGCCCACGTCCCCCACGACTACGCCCCCGGCGAGCGGCTGCGCCTCCAGGCGTACCGGGCCATCGCCTCCGCCACCACGGAGGACGACATCAGGGCGGTCCGCGAGGAACTCACCGACCGCTACGGCAAGCTCCCCGAGCCGGTCGAGAACCTCCTCCTGGTCGCCGGCCTGCGCATGCTGGCCCGCGCGTGCGGCGTCGGCGAGATCGTGCTCCAGGGGCCCAACATCCGCTTCGCCCCGGTCGAGCTGCGCGAGTCCCAGGAGCTGCGCCTGAAGCGCCTCTACCCCAAGACGGTCATCAAGCCGGCCGTCCATCAGGTCCTGGTCCCCCGTCCCACCACGGGCAGGATCGGTGGCAAGCCGGTCGTGGGCCGCGAACTGCTGGCGTGGACTGGTGAGTTCCTGACGACGATCCTGGGGTCTTAGCGGAGCATGCCCTTGCCGCCCCGGCCCCGCCGCACGTACTCGGCGGGGCCGGGCGCCGTCATGGTGCGAGGGACGCGGCGGGGCTCTTGAACGCGGCCCACACGGTCTTGCCGACGACGTGATGGTCGACTCCGAAATCGTCGGCGACTCCGCTCACCAGATGTGACCCGCGCCCGGAGCAGGCGTCGACGTCCGGAGACTGGACCCTCGGCCGACCGGGCCCGCTGCGGGGGAAACGTCGCTGTTCCGACAGGTACACGGTGATTCACCGCCTTGCTCACGGGCTGTAACGTGCCGGTGGCTGTACTGCTATTCGCGAAAAGCGGCAAGGTCTGATCTGTGGGGGCCCGGCTCGCCTACGGTGTGATGCGACAGACCGGTACGGGGGCGATGAGGGGAGAGGCGGTATGAGCGGCGGTGAGTGGGTCAGCACCTCGGTGCCATACCTCGCGGGGTCTGCCGGTACCGGCGGCGACGCGTGGGCCGCGGAGGCCGCGGCGGAGGGCCGCCGGGGGAGCCAGCGGATCGTCCGGGCGGGCGAGACGGAGCCGCCGGAAGCGGTCGCGGAACTGCTGGGGACGCCCGCCGGGCAGCACGTCATCGCCCGCCGCAGGATCATGTACCTCGACGACGAGCCCTGCGAGTTGACGGACACGTACTACCCGCTGGACATCGCGGCCGGAACCGGCCTCGCCGGGATCGCCAAGATCCGGGGCGGGGCGGTTCGGCTGCTGGCGGACCTGGGACATGTCGGCGTCCGGGTGCGCGAGGACGTGACCGCGCGGTTGGCGACCGAGCGTGAACGCGAGCAACTGCGGCTGGCGGCCGGTGAACCCGTGCTGCAACTGACCCGGCTCACCCTCGACGGGGCGGACCGCCCCATTCAGGTCGACGTGGTGGCCATGCCGCCGCGACGTCAGAAACTGCGATACGAGATCAGGATCGGATGACCGTGCCCAGACCCGAAACGGATGCCGCCGACCGCCGTTCGCTGCACGAGCGGATCGCCGCCGATCTCAGGGACCAGATCATGGGCGGGGATCTCGCGCCCGGTGCGGCCCTGCCGTCCACGGCGCACCTCAAGGAACGCTTCGACGCCTCGAACGCGACTGTGCAGAAGGCGGTCCAACTCCTCAAGGACGAAAGCCTGGTGGTCGGCAGGGCGGGCGCCGCGGTGACGGTTCGCGAACACCGGCAGCGCACCCTCCGCCCGGCCTCGTACATGACCCCGGCGGGTCCGGGCGAGCCGTACCGCTGGCTGACAGAGGTCGCGAAGGACGGATCCCGCACGCACAGCACACTCCTTGAGGTCGCGGAGAGCCGGCCGCCCGCGGATGTCGCCGAGGTGCTCGGGCTCCCCAAGTCCGGCACCGCGCTCCTGCGCCGGCAACTCCTCACGATCGACGACGAACCCGCCGAACTCGTCGCGTCGTACTACCCGCTGGAGATCGCCCGGGGCACGGCGATGGAGAAGCGCCGGAAGATTCCGGGCGGCACGCCGATACTCCTTGCCGAGCTGGGCTACCCGCCACGGCTCAGCGTGGACCGGGTCTCCGCCCGAATCCCCACGCAGGAGCAGTACCAGGCCCTGAGGCTGCCCGGTGACCTTCCGGTGCTCCGCACGCTGCGCGTGGTCTTCAGCGATGAGCGGCGCCCCATCGAGGCGACCGTCATGGTCAAGGCGGGGCACCTGTACGAGTTGCAGTACGAGTTCACGGCGGAGTGATCGTTTGCACCGGCGGTCGTGAAGGGCGATGGGGGGCCCGGAAAGGACCGTGTTGCGCGTCGGCCCCCCGTGCGCCCCGCGCATCGGCCGACCCGCCGGTGAGTCCCCCGTACTCACCGGCGGGTCGGCCCGTCGGACGGCCGGCCGGTTCAGCCGGTCGGGTTGTTCAGGGCGACGATGCCCTTGGGGGCGGATGCCTTGACATCGACGGGCTTGTCGAAGTCGGAGAGCGTCATCTTCGTCGGCTCCTCGCTGTTCTCGACACCGACCTGGAGGATGTACGGCTTGCCCTCGGTGGCCACCAGCAAGAGAAGACGCACGGCGGACCTTTGAGAGGGGGTGCAACGGGAGAGGGGAGGAGAGAAGAGGGGAGGGAAGGTCAGAGCTTCAGGTCCCACTGGGTGGCGTCGTACGTAAATCCGGGGTTGACCTCGATGGTCAGCTTCTTGGCGTCCGCGGGGGCGTCGAAGGCGAACTCGACCGTGACCTTCTTGCCCGGCAGGATCGTGCCGCTGAAGCCCTTGCCGACCTTGTCGTCGAAGATCTGCTCGGCGTCCACGCCGTCCTCGCCGGCCCGGCCCGTGACGTTGACGAGGGCGGCGTCGAACTTCTCCTTGCCCGCGTTCTCGATGACGACGGCGACGCGGTACGCCTTGTTGCCCTTGGTGTGTCCGATGGCGTACTCGCCCGGGGCGTAGGTGGTGGCGTCGCCGACCGTGACCGTCACGTCGTCGTCGTACACGGCCGAGTCGCCGGCCTCCAGCGCCTTGCCGGTGTCCTTCTTGCCACCCTTCGCGTCGTCGCCGCCGGGCTTCGGCTTCGCGGAGGCGGCGGTGTCCGAGACCGTCTTGTTGATCTCGTCCACCGCGTCGCCCACGGCCTTGAACGTGATCACCGCGCCGACCACGGCCAGGACCAGCGAGACCAGTCCGAGGACGGCGCCGAAGGTGGCCACGCCCTTGTTGGTGGCCTCGCCGCGCTTGGCCCGGCCCCGGCCCGCCAGGCCCAGGATCAGGCCGATGACGCCGAGGATGCCCGCCAGCCAGAACAGGAACGGGATCAGACCCGACACGGCACCGATGACACCCAGGACGAGTGCGGCGATGCCCAGCCCGTTGCGCGCCGGGCGCACGCCCGGTGTCTGCGCGGGGGCGTACGGCTGCTGGGGCTGCGGGGACTGCGGCGGCTGCGTGAAATCGGACATGGGTGTGCCCTCCGGCGAAAGACGGGACGAAGAGATGGTGTGAGCGGATCGATGGCCGCCTTTGTGTGGCGGCGGACCAATAAGATCAGAGCCTGTGAACCGAGTCAACATCGTTCACAGTGAACGGGTTGATGCACGCTGTGAATCGGTCGTGTGTGAACGGCATCGGTATGCTCACCGTCACCGCACAACGACGAGGGCCAGGACCAGGGCCAGGACCAGGAGACAGTCAGTGCCGGAGAACTCGACAGAGGTGACCGCTGCCGGGATCGCCCGACTCGCGGGCGTGGGGCGCGCCGCCGTCAGCAACTGGCGGCGCCGCCACGCGGACTTCCCCAAGCCCGTCGGCGGCACCGAGACGAGCCCGGCCTTCTCGCTGTCCGAGGTCGAACAGTGGCTGCGCGACCAGGGGAAGCTTGCCGAAGTCCCGCTCCGTGAACGGGTCTGGCAGCAACTCGCCGGCCATCCGCTCGGCCCCGTCCCCGCGCTGGTCCACAGCGGCTGTGCCCTGCTGGTGCTGCGGAACGACCCCGCTGCCTGGCGGGAGATCGCCGCCGTGCCCGATGAGGCGATGGCCGGAGTGCTGTCCCTCGTCCTCGACGACGTGCTCGCCGAACGGTTCGGGCCGGCCGAGGAACGCGGACGGGCGGTTCACACTCCTGGTCGTGCGGAACTCCTCCCGTCCGTCGCGATGCTCCGCGGCGTCGCGGAACTCGCCGCCGAAAACGGCCCCCGGGACACCTTCGAGTTCCTGCTGGGCCGTCAACTGGACGCCAACCCACGCCAGTACACCCTCACGCCCCCCGGACTCGCCGCGCTCATGGCCGCGTTGGCGGACGCCGGTGAACGGCCCGCCCGTACCGTCCTCGACCCCGCGGCGGGCACCGGCGCCCTGCTGTGCGCCGTCGGCCGCCGGGACGCCCTGTACGCGCAGGAGGCCGACCCCGACCTCGCCTCGCTCACCGCGCTCCGGCTCGCCCTTCACGAAGAAACCGGTACGGGTCGCGCCATCCGCGTCCGCACGGGCGACACCCTCCTCGCCGACGCCTTCCCGCGGCTGGCCGCCGACGCGGTGCTCTGCCACCCGCCGTTCAACGAACGCAACTGGGGCCACGACGAACTCGCCTACGACCCACGCTGGGAGTACGGTTTCCCGGCCCGCACCGAGTCCGAACTCGCCTGGGTCCAGCACGCCCTGGCCCGTCTGCGCGAGGGCGGCACGGCCGTGCTCCTGATGCCGCCCGCCGCCGCGTCGCGCCGCTCCGGGCGCCGTATCCGCGCCGATCTGCTGCGGCGCGGCGCCCTGCGCGCCGTCATCGCGCTCCCGGCCGGCGCCGCACCCCCGTACGGCATCCCGCTCCATCTCTGGGTGCTGCGCAAGCCCGGCAACGGAGTGCGTTCCTCGCCGCACCTGCTGCTCGTCGACACCGCCGAACCGACCGAACCGGCCGTTCCCGGCCAGGCGGCCACCACCCCGGCCGGCGGGCGCGACCGGCTCGACTGGCAGGCGGTGCACGCCGTCGTGCTCGATGCCTGGCAGTCGTTCGTGGGAGAGGGAGAGGGAGAGGGAGAAGGAACGGGTGCGGGAGAGGCGAGGGCGAAGAGCGAAGGTGTGGGCGAGGGCCGGGGAGGCGGCGGCCGGGTCGTTCCCGTCATCCAACTCCTCGACGACGACGTCGACCTCGCCCCCGCCCGCCATCTCCCGCCACCGGCGGCCACGAGCGGACCCGCCGAACTGACCCGCGTACGGGAGCGGCTGACCGAGACACTCGGCCGCACCGGCACCCTCACCCCGCCACCCGTGGCTCCCTCCGTCCCGGCCCACTGGCCGCTCACCACCGTCGGAGAACTCGCCCGCGCCGGCGCGCTCCGGCTGTACACCGGCGGCTCCGGCGTGGGCCCCGCTCCCACCCCCGTCCCCGTCCTCACGGAACACGACGTCCTCGCCTCCACCGCCCCCTCCGGCACGCTCCCTGCCGAGGGCCCCTCCGAGGAACCGGTCCTCGTCGCAGCGGGCGACGTCGTGGTGCCCGTGCTCGGCGGCGGTTCCGTCGTCCGCGTCATCGACGACACCACCGCCGGGGCGGCCCTGGGCCGCAACCTCCAGCTCCTGCGCCCGGACCCGGCCGCTCTCGACCCCTGGTTCCTCGCCGGATTCCTGCGCGGCACCGCCAACAACCGCCAGGCCAGCAGCTACGCCTCCACCGCCACCCGGCTCGACGCCCGCCGCCTCCAACTGCCCCGTCTGCCCCTCGCGGAACAGCGCGGGTACGGGGAGAGGTTCCGCGCGCTGGCCGACTTCGAAGAGGCGCTGAGGCTGATCGGCCGGTTCGGCGGTCAGCTGGTCCAGGGGATGTACGACGGGCTGACCGACGGCACGATCGCCCCGAAGTGAACGGTCGTGCTGCCCCGAAGCGAACCATCGCCCCGAAGCGAACCATCGCCCCGAAGTGAACGGTCGCCCCGAAGTGATCGGAACCACAACGGTTCCGTACAACCCGGTGCCGGTTGCCGGAGTCGCCCTTTACGCTCGAATCCGCGTACATCGAGGAGTGTGCGCGGACGTTCCACGACCAGGTCTCCAGGGAGCAGCCATGTACCCCCCGGGTCTTCCGCCGGCACCGCCGCGTCGGGTCCCCAGCAGGGCCTGGATCATCTCGATGCGTGTGCTGTTCATCGTGCTCCCGGTGTGCTCGCTCGGCCTGCTGCTGTGGACCCCGCTGCTCCGGCTCGCGGCCGTGCGCCGCCGCACGACCGACTGGTGGCTGGCCGGGGCGGGCTTCCTGTTCGTCTGCGTGCTCCTGCCGATCCTCGGCAGGGACGGGAACGAGAACCCCACCGGCATCGACTTCGTCCTCATACCGCTGCTGCTGGTGGTGCTGGCGGCGGCCGTCGGGTACTACGTGGTCGAGGACATCCGCCACTACGAGCAGCTCACGCGGGCGAGGCCCATGACCGGGTACGGGGACCCGACGGTACCGGGACACGGATACCCGCTCATGGCACCGATGGGCGTACCTCCCGCCGCTCCTGTTTCCCCGCCCGCCAGGGCCCTCGGCCCCGCTCCCTTCCCAGGCCCGGTGCGGCAGCAGCGACCCGCCCCCGTGCCACCGCCGCAGTATCAACCGCAGCCGCAGTATCAACCGCAGCTACCGCCACAGCCGCAGTCACAGCCGCCCGCTGTGCCGCACCCGCAGGCCACCTCCGCCCCTGCCCCTGCCTTCGACTCGCATCCGTCCCGCTCTTCGCACACGTCACCCCCGCAGCAGCAGCCCCAACGCATCGATCAGGTCCGTGCCGAACTGGATGAGCTGAGCGCCTACCTCCGCAAGGAGGAGGGCCGGTGAGCGGACGTGTCGTCGCCGGGCGCTACCAACTGGCGACCGTCATCGGCCAGGGCGGCATGGGCCAGGTCTGGACGGCCTACGACCAGCGCCTCGACCGCCGGGTCGCGGTCAAACTGCTCCGCCCCGACCGGGTCGCCGGCCCCGTCGACAGCCAGGGCGCGGACGAGCTGCGCCGCCGTTTCGTCCGCGAGTGCCGGATCACCGCGCAGGTCGACCACCCCGGACTGGTCACCGTCCACGACGCGGGCAGCGACGGCGAGGACCTGTACCTCGTCATGCAGTACGTCGAGGGCGCCGACCTCGCCGATCATCTCGCCGAGCACGACCCGTACCCCTGGCAGTGGGCCGTGTCCGTCGCCGCCCAGTTGTGCGCCGTCCTGTGTGCCGTGCACGCGGTCCCGATCGTCCACCGCGACCTGAAACCCCGCAACGTGATCGTGCGGCCGGACGGCGCCGTCACCGTCCTGGACCTCGGCGTCGCCTCCGTACTGGACACCGACACCACCCGTCTCACCCACACCGGCTCACCGATCGGTTCCCCGGCCTACATGGCGCCCGAGCAGGCGATGGGCGGTGCCGTCGGCCCGTACACCGACCTGTACGCGCTCGGCGCGCTCCTCCACGAACTCCTCAGCGGGGACGTGCCGTTCGCGGGATCCACCGCTCTGGGCGTGCTCCACCGCCACCTCCATGAACCGCCGCTCCCGGTCCGCCGCGTACGGCCGGACATCCCCGAGCCGCTCGAAGCGCTGGTGCTGCGCCTGCTCGCCAAGGACCCGCAGCACCGCCCGGCCGACGCCCAGGAGGTGTACGAGCACCTCGCGCCGCTGCTTCCCGTCCGAGGCGCCGGGCTGCCCACCGGGCCGCTCGACCCGACCCGCCCCTTCCTGCGCCCGCACGCCCCGTGGCCCGACCGGGGCGCAGCCCTGTCCCCGTCGCCGGTGTCCGCGCCCGTGCTCCTGCCGACGTCGGCCGCCCAGGCGGGTCCGGCGGCGGCCCGGCCCGATGTCGCCGCCGCCGTCGACGAGGTCAAGCAACTGCTCGGCGAGGGCCGCATCACCCAGGCCGTGGACATCCTCGGGTCCCTCCTCCCCGCCGCGGCCGAACAGCACGGTGAGGACTCCGCCGTGGTCCGCATCCTCCGCAAGCAGTACGCGGCGACGCTGATGGACGACGGTCAGTACCGCCGCGCCCTGCCCGAGCTGCGCCGCCTCGCCGACGACCGCGCGGCGCAAGCCGGCCCGGCCGACGCCCAACTGCTCCAGTTCCGCCAGGACGCGGCCCAGTGCCTGGAACAGATCGGCGAACCGGCCGCCGCGCTCGCCGAGTACCGCGCGGTGCTCCCGTACTGCGAGAACCACCGGGCCACCGGCGGCGACCCCGCCCGCTCCTTCGAGATCCGCAACCGCATCGGACATCTGCTGCTCGCGCTCGGCGACCACGCGGGCGCGCGCGTACAGCTCCAGGCGCTGCTGTACGACGCGGAGCGCACTTACGGGCCGCACCACCCGCTGCCGGTGGAACTGCGCCGACGACTCGACCGCCAGGCGGAGTTACAGGGCGGCTGAGGACATGCCCCTCCGTACGCCAGAAGCTCCGCCGGGGCGTCGTGAGCGGCACGGCAGAGCGGACACCGGCTGTCCCGCAGGTAATGACCAGGCCAAACTTCCGCAATGGAATGTCACGGACCGCCCCCACGACCCCTGGTGGCGTGAGATCGTGTGCTGCCGCCGGGGCGGCTGACGACCCCGCCTGCCCCGTCGGCCTCAAACCTTTGCCTCGCTTTCCGCGGAGCGCCACCGAGGTCTGCGCGCCGGCCCCGCCGCCCACCACCGGCCAAACCGCGCAGGGCCGGCGGCGACAGGGACATGGCCGCGGCGGCCGACGCCGTTCTCAACAGCGTGACGACGTGGACCGCCAGATCCGCCCGGTCGCACGGGAAGACGCCGACGAGCAGCGCGATCGGGCTCGGCGGACAGGTGCCTCGTAGAGCGCCTGCGACCCGTGCGACCCGCGCAACTCGCGCTCCTTGGGGCCGCACACGCCCCCCACATCTCCAACTCCGCCTGAATCGTTGGTCGAACCAGTGGCCCCAGCCACCTCCACTGCCTACCATCGATCAGCGCAAGGTCTTGTGCACTGATGCACAAAGTCTCCCCGGGAGGTTCCTTTGCACCGCCGCCGTCGCACCGCGCTCACCGTCTCCGCCTCCGCCGCCCTGCTGGTCGGCGCCCCGCTCCTGACCGCCTGCGGCGGTCAGGTCCATCCGGGCGCAGCGGCCCTCGTCGGCGGTGACCGGATCGAGGTGTCCACCGTGCAGGGCCAGGTGGCGGCCGTGCGCGAGGCCCAGCGCGAATCCCGGAACGCCGACCAGCTCATCGACAAGTCCGGGCAGCTCGGCCGGGCCAAGCTGCACGGCCTGATCTTCGACCGGGTCCTCGACCGGGCCGCCCGGGACGCGGGCGTGACCGTCGAACGCAACGAGGTCCAGGAGATGAGGAAGGCGGCGGTCGCCCAGTCCGGGGGAGAGGAGCGGCTGCGGGCGGCGATGCTCCAGCAGAGCTGGGTCGCGCCCGAGCAGATCGACGCCGTCCTGCGCGAGCAGGTCCAGCTCTCGAAGCTGGCCCAGGCGCTCGGCGCCGACCTGCGACAGCCCGAGGGACAGAAGGTCGTCGGTGACGCCCTCAGCAAGGCGTCGAAGGCGCTGAAGGTCGACGTGAATCCGCGCTACGGCACCTGGAACGACCAGCAGACCCAGCTCGCCGACTACAAGGCCCCCTGGATCAGCCAGGTCACCAAGCCGGCCGGAGCGGTCCCGGAGCCCGGCGCGTAGGAGTGCGCCGGACGGTCTCGGGCGGCGCGGAAGCCGCGCGTGCGCGGCGCCCCGGTGCGCGAACGGCGCGAACAACACGCACGGCGAACGGCGTGCACGGCGGCGGCCGGATCGGCCGGAGGCGGATTCGACCGGAGGTAGATTCGAACAGTGAACGCTGAAGCCCCCGGCCGTGCCGAAACCCCCGGCCGTATCGTCCTGCTCACCGCCAGCCACCGCGTGGCGCCCGGACTCCTGTCCTGGCCCGCCTGGCAGGCGCTGCGCGCCGCCGACCGGGTGCTCTGCGTCGAGCCGGACAACCCGCAGCTTCCGTATCTGCGTGAGGCGGGCGTCAACGTCGAGCACTCCGTGCCCACCGCGCACGAACTCGTCGACGCCTGCGCGGGCGGCAGGACCGTCGTCGTCCTCACCGGCGGCGAGGGGAACCAGCCGTTGACCGACGGGCTGGCACGGCTCGCCGGTTCGGGACGGGTGAGCATGCCGGACCTGGAGCTGCTGCCCGGCTCCTACGATCTGCCGGGCGCGCGGCTCCTCGATCTGGTCCAGATCATGGACCGGATCCGGAACGAATGCCCGTGGACGTCGCAGAAGACCCACAAGGGCCTCGCCAAGTACGCCATCGAGGAGGCGTACGAACTCGTCGAGGCGATCGAGGACGGCGACCGCGACGAACTGCGCGAGGAACTGGGGGACGTACTCCTCCAGGTCGTCTTCCACGCGAGGATCGCCGAGGAGGGCGGCCCCGGGGAAGGGGAGGATCCCTTCTCCGTCGACGACGTGGCGGCGACCATCGTCGAGAAGCTCATCCACCGCCACCCGCACGTCTTCGGCGACGAGACCGCCGAGACCCCCGAGGACGTGCACGCGCACTGGCTGCGGACCAAGGCCGTCGAGAAGCGGCGCGATTCCGTCACCGACGGGGTGCCGCTCGGCCAGCCCGGACTGGCGCTGGTGGCGAAGCTGGCCTCCCGGGTCCGTACCGCCGGGCTCGACGTGCCGCTGCCCACGGGCCAGGGCATCGGCTACGAACTCCTCGCCCTCGCCGTACGCGCCGAAAAGGACGGCGTGGACCCCGAGGCGGCACTGAGGGCCGCGGGCCGCGCCTACCGGGACGCCATCCGGGCGGCCGAGGGCAACGGCTGACCTGCACCCGGGAGAAACGGACGGCCTCCCTCATATCCGTAACGGAGGCGCATATTCATATACGGGCGGCGCAGGGCACGGGGCTGCGGTCGGCGCGCACCCCGGTCCCCATCCTCCTGGCACAGCACCCCCGTACGGCGCCGGCACGCCTCCGGGACCGCGGCCGACGTACCTCCCTCCAGGGCGGCGGGGTCGGCTCCGAGGGGCGGCGGATAACGTCAAAGGGTGAACCACAGCCCCGACGACCGACCTGCCGACCGGCCCGCGGAGGCCCCCGCCACCTGCCCCGCGGACGCCCCCGAACTCTTCACATGGGAGTTCGCCACCGACCCGTACCCCGCCTACGCCTGGCTGCGCGAGCACAGCCCCGTGCACCGCACCTCGCTGCCCAGCGGCGTCGAGGCGTGGCTGGTGACCCGGTACGCGGACGCCCGGCAGGCGCTCGCCGACGCGCGGCTCTCCAAGAACCCGGCGCACCACGCCGAGCCCGCGCACGCCAAGGGGAAGACCGGCATCCCGGGCGAGCGCAAGGCGGAGCTGATGACGCACCTGCTGAACATCGACCCGCCCGACCACACCCGGCTGCGCCGCCTGGTCTCGAAGGCGTTCACCCCGCGCCGGGTGGCCGCGTTCGCACCGCGCGTGCAGGAGCTCACGGACCGGCTCATCGACGACTTCGCCGGGAATGGCAGTGCGGACCTCATCCACGACTTCGCTTTCCCGCTCCCCATCTACGCGATCTGCGACCTGCTCGGCGTCCCGCGCGAGGACCAGGACGACTTCCGGGACTGGGCGGGCATGATGATCCGGCACGGCGGCGGCCCGCGCGGCGGGGTCGCCCGGTCGGTGAAGAAGATGCGGGGCTATCTCGCCGAACTCATCCACCGCAAACGGGAGAACCCCGGGGACGACCTGATCTCCGGGCTGATCCGGGCCAGTGACCACGGCGAGCACCTCACCGAGAACGAGGCCGCCGCCATGGCCTTCATCCTGCTCTTCGCCGGTTTCGAGACGACCGTCAACCTCATCGGCAACGGGATGTACGCGCTGCTGCGCAACCCCGCCCAGCGAGACCGGCTGCAACGCTCCCTCGACGCCGGGGAGGGGGAGCTGCTGGAGACCGGGATCGAGGAACTGCTGCGTTACGACGGCCCGGTGGAACTGGCGACCTGGCGGTTCGCCACCGAGCCGCTGACACTCGGCGGCCGGAACATCGCGGTCGGCGACCCCGTACTGGTCGTGCTCGCCGCCGCCGACCGCGACCCGGCGCGCTTCGAGGGCCCCGACACGCTCGACCTCGCCCGACGCGACAATCAGCACCTCGGATACGGGCACGGCATCCACTACTGCCTCGGCGCACCGCTCGCCCGGCTGGAGGGACAGACCGCGCTCGCCACACTGCTCAGACGCCTGCCCGACCTGCGGCTCGCGGTGGAACCCACCGAATTGCGGTGGCGCGGCGGGCTCATCATGCGCGGACTGCGCACGCTCCCCGTGGAGTTCGGACCCCGGCCCGTCCAGCGCCGTTTTTGACGCCCCGTCAGAACTGTGATGTGTGCGTGATCCGCGCTGCACCGACTTGTGACACGCGTTCGAGTCCGGTTAGGTTCACCGTTCGACCCACCGGTCGCTCGTATGCACTCGTCCGTCACACGGAAGGCAACCTCATGGGCTCCGCGAACGGCAGACACCGTCGCCCTCGTCAGGCACCCGCCATCATCGTCGCGGCGGGCGTGACGGGATCCGCCATCGCCATCCCGCTGCTCGGTGCGGGCGCCGCGCAGGCGGCCGACTCCGCGACATGGGACCGGGTGGCCGAGTGCGAGAGCGGGGGATCCTGGAGCGCCGACTTCGGGAACGGCTCCTACGGCGGCCTCCAGCTCACCCCGGAGATCTGGAAGGCGTACGGCGGTGAGGCGTACGCCCCGCGCGCCGACCTCGCCAGCCGCGCCCAGCAGATCGCGGTGGCCCAGAAGATCCTGAGCGACCGGGGACCGCAGGCGTGGCCGAGCTGTGCGCCCATCTCCGGCCTCACGACGGGCGGGGGACTGCCCGGGGTCGACCCGGGGTCGACGTCCTCCGAGCAGTCCGCGAGCAGCGCCGGGCCGGAGCGGGGTGCACAGGCGCCGGGCGGCGCCGGGGTGGAGAGCGGAGCGAAGTCGACTGATGGGGCGTCAAAGTCCCCGTCCGGCGGTGACGCCACGCCTTCGGGCGGCACGGGTGAGCCGAGCGCCGAGGGCGGGGGCCGTGCCACGCCCTCGCCGACCGGGTCGGCCGCCTCGCCCTCCGATACGCGTCATTCGTCCGAATCAGTGGAAATAGGCGACTCCGACACTTCTGTCGCCCCGTCAGAGGCATCCGGGACACCAGCGACCCCGGAGGTCCCGGGAACCTCCGGGGATTCAGGCGCGTCCGGCGGTGCGGGCGGCAAGCATCGCGGTGTGCCGGCCGCCGAGGAAGGGCGAGGGGCCGACCGCGAGTCGGGCCGTCACGCCTCGCGCGGCGAAGGCGGCGGGCGCGACGCGGCCTCCCCGGCCGCCGGTAGCGCGTACACCGTCCGCCCCGGTGACAATCTCTGGGCGATCGCTGACGCGCAGAACGTTCCCGGCGGCTGGCCCGCGCTCTATGAGGCCAACAAAGAGGTCGTCGGCTCCGATCCGGATCTCATCCTCCCTGGCCAGAGCCTTGAGGTCGGCGTGGAATCCGACTGAGGCCGGGGTCGTTGACCGGCTGACGGCGCCTCAGGGACGGGGCGCTCCCGAGACCCGTGTCCACTTGCAAGCGAGTGAGACATGGGTCTCTTTGTGCCAATTGGCGTGTTGCGTCGGGAAGTCCCGTCCGTATCGCTCCCCACCTGCGAAAACCACGGTTCCTCACATGCGGGAGAGGGGGGATTGTCCGAAGTGTCCATCATTGAATGTGGGGCTTATATGTGATTACGGTCGTAACCGCTCGCACCGCGGGCCCCGTCGACCGTCACGCCGAATCCTGCCGTCGGTCGGAGGGAACAGACGCGTTCATGCGCCGTAGGCAGGAGCGGGGGACCCAGGTAGGCGTCGGCCCTGATCGTCGGAAGACGCGTCAGGACCGGCTTGGGGTGAAGTCGCGTGCTAGGACGTGCGACCGGGCAACTCACTCGGCCCGAACCCGACAGCTCACCTCGTAGGCGTCGGTGAGGAGACCTCCATGCTGTTTTCCGGCAAGGGCAAGCACCGCCGCCCGTCCAAGGCCGTCCGCGTCGCCACGCTCGCCGGAGTCGCCGGCTCCGCCGTCGCCGTCCCGCTGATGGGGGCGACCAGCGCCTCCGCCGCCTCCGTCGCCACGTGGGACGCCGTCGCCCAGTGCGAGTCCGGTGGCAACTGGTCCATCAACACCGGCAACGGCTACTACGGCGGCCTGCAGTTCTCGCAGTCCAGCTGGGCCGCCGCCGGTGGTCTGAAGTACGCGCCGCGCGCCGACCTGGCCACCAAGGCCCAGCAGATCGCCACCGCCGAGCGGCTCCTCGACATGCAGGGCCCGGGCGCCTGGGGCTGTGCCGCCGCCGGCAACCTGCGCAACGACGGCGTCGACCCGGGCGTCGACACCTCCTCGAAGAGCTCCGGCGCCGCCCAGAAGCAGAGCACCCAGGCGGCCCCCGCTCAGCAGTCGCAGCAGGCCCAGCCGAAGAAGGTCGAGCGCGCCGAGGCTCCCGCCTCCCGCTCCGACCGCCCCGCCGCCCCGCAGGCCGGGGCGAAGAAGACCGTCACCACCCCGACCGGCGAGAAGGTCAAGAAGGGTGACGGCGAGTACAAGGTGGTCTCCGGCGACACGCTCAGCAAGATCGCCGCCGAGCGTGGCGTCACGGGCGGCTGGCAGCAGCTGTTCGAGCTGAACAAGGACATCGTCAAGGACGCCGACCTGATCTACCCGGGTCAGCAGCTGCACCTGACGAAGTAGTTCCGGCGCCTCCTCTCCTCGCCCGGACACCCCGTACTCCGTATCCCGCGTCCCACGTCCGAGACGCCCATGGGCCTACGGGACGTCCAGGGCATTCGGGGTGTCACCACATACCCCGGACATGCCGGATCCCTGGACCCCCGGTTTCTCCGGCGCCCCGGATGTTCCGCCCCCTCGGACACCCCGGCCCGGCGCGCGTTCCCCGTGCGTGCCGGGCCGGGGGTTTCTGCTCGGTGGCCACGGCCCGCGCGACCGTGGTCGTTCCGAGCGACCGCGGTCCGTCGCCGTCGTGTCCGCCGCCGCGTCAGCCGTTCGCCGTATCCGGCGTCGTTGGGGGCGTCCGAGCTCGTCCGGGTCGGTCCGGGGCGGTCGTTCAACTGTTGTAGTCACTGATCCGTAATGTTCTGGCCATTTGTCCGGGATCGTGTGCTACCGGGTCCTTTTTCATCCCAGGGGGCGGGCGGTCGTCGGGCTGGGCGGGCGGGGCCGGTTAGGCTCTTGTCGCAAGGCCACAGTGACCCTGCAGAACCAGTGTCATATTCCAGAAGGAGATGCCTCGTGCCGTCCATCGACGTCGTCGTAGCCCGGGAAATCCTCGACTCCCGGGGGAACCCCACGGTCGAGGTCGAGGTCGGCCTCGACGACGGCAGCACGGGCCGTGCTGCCGTGCCGTCCGGCGCCTCCACCGGTGCCTTCGAGGCCATTGAGCTTCGCGACGGCGACCCCGACCGCTACCAGGGCAAGGGCGTCGAGAAGGCCGTCCTCGCCGTGATCGAGCAGATCGGCCCGGAGCTCGTCGGCTACGACGCGACCGAGCAGCGGCTGATCGACCAGGCGATGTTCGACCTGGACGCCACCGAGAACAAGGGCTCGCTCGGCGCCAACGCCATTCTCGGCGTGTCGCTGGCCGTCGCGCACGCCGCCTCCGAGGCGGCGGACCTGCCGCTGTTCCGCTACCTCGGCGGCCCGAACGCGCACCTGCTGCCCGTCCCGATGATGAACATCCTCAACGGTGGGTCGCACGCCGACTCCAACGTGGACATCCAGGAGTTCATGATCGCCCCGATCGGCGCGGAGTCCTTCTCCGAGGCCCTGCGCTGGGGTGCCGAGGTCTACCACACGCTGAAGAAGGTCCTGAAGGGCAAGGGGCTGTCGACCGGCCTCGGCGACGAGGGCGGCTTCGCGCCGAACCTGGAGTCGAACCGCGCCGCCCTCGACCTCATCATCGAGGCCATCAAGGAAGCCGGCTACGTCCCGGGCAAGGACATCGCGCTCGCGCTCGACGTCGCCGCGTCCGAGTTCTACAAGGACGGCGCGTACGAGTTCGAGGGCAAGTCCCGCTCGGCCGCCGAGATGACCGAGTACTACGAGGAGCTCGTCTCCGCGTACCCGCTGGTCTCCATCGAGGACCCGCTGTACGAGGACGACTGGGCCGGCTGGAAGATCATCACGGAGAAGCTCGGCACCAAGGTGCAGATCGTCGGTGACGACCTGTTCGTCACCAACCCCGAGCGCCTGGCCCGCGGCATCGAGGAGGGCTCCGCCAACGCCCTGCTCGTCAAGGTCAACCAGATCGGTTCGCTGACCGAGACCCTGGACGCCGTCGAGCTCGCCCAGCGCAACGGCTTCAAGTGCATGATGTCGCACCGCTCCGGCGAGACCGAGGACGTCACCATCGCCGACCTCGCCGTCGCGGTGAACTGCGGCCAGATCAAGACCGGCGCCCCGGCCCGTTCGGACCGCGTCGCCAAGTACAACCAGCTGCTGCGCATCGAGGAGATCCTCGATGACGCCGCGGTGTACGCCGGCCGCTCGGCGTTCCCCCGTTTCAAGGGCTGAGTCCCCAGGACGTTTCAAGGGCCGGGCCCGCACGGGCCCCGGAGGACCCGGCCTCCGTCCGTCCCCGTACGCGGTCCCGTACCGTGTGCGGGGACGGACGTGTGTGAAGGGGAGGCGGAGACATGGCCGCGAAGGACCGGGACCGGTTCTCCACCGCGACCCGGCTGCGACTGCTCGGGGAGCAGACCGCGGCCCGCGTCTACCGGTCGCAGACCCGTCGGCAGGACCGCCGCTCCCGGCTCACCGGCCGAGCCGCCTTCCTCGCCCTCGTCGTCTGCTCCCTCGTGGTCGCGCTCGCGTACCCGATACGGCAGTACGTGTCGCAGCGGGACGAGATCGCCGACCAGGAGCGGCTGGCTCGGGAGGCCCGGGCCCGAACCGAGGAGCTGCGCGACGAGAAGGCGCGGCTCCAGGACGACGCGTACATCAGACAGCTGGCCCGTAAGCACCTGCACTATCTTCTCCCCGGGGAGACGGGCTACACGGTGATCGACCCCGACGCGGTCAAGGAACGCGACGGCGAGACGGACGGGTCCGACCGGCCGTGGCACGAGAACCTCTGGGACGGGGTCGACAGCGCCGACCGCGGCTGATCCCAGCGCCCGTAGCCCTCCTGTCCCGCTCCCGTCCGCTCCCGGAACACACCCGGACCCCGGAGCACCGAACCCCTGGATCCCAGGACCCCCCGGACCCCGGTCCACGGATCCCTGGATCCTCCAGAACCTCAGTACTGTCAGAACATCAGTCAGTACCGTCAGAACCCCAGAACCTAGGCAGGCATGGAAACCCCCCCTCCGCAGACCGAGCCCACCGAGCCCACCGAGGCGGACATCGCCGCGTTCCAGCAGCAGCTGGGCCGCCCGCCGCGCGGGCTGCGCGCGATCGCGCACCGCTGCCCGTGCGGCAACCCGGACGTGGTCGAGACGCAGCCCCGGCTGGAGGACGGCACGCCGTTCCCGACGACGTACTACCTGACGTGCCCGCGCGCCGCCTCCGCGATCGGCACGCTGGAGGCGAACGGCGTCATGAAGGACATGACCGAGCGCCTCGGCACCGACCCCGACCTGGCCGCCGCCTACCGGGCCGCGCACGAGGACTACATCGCCCGGCGCGACGCCATCGAGGTGCTGGAGGGCTTCCCCAGCGCGGGCGGCATGCCGGACCGGGTGAAATGCCTGCACGTGCTGGTCGCGCACTCGCTGGCGGCGGGCCCCGGGGTGAACCCACTGGGCGACGAGGCGATCGCGATGCTGCCGGAGTGGTGGAGCAAGGGGCCGTGCGTGACGCCCTGCGCACCGGACGACGAGGGCTGACCGTTCCCACGGGGGCTCCGGCCCCCGACCCGCGCCCCTCGGCCGCCGCCGGGGCCGGTACGAGGGCCGCGCCCCGCCCCTCGTCCCCCGGCGGGGCCCGAGAGGCCCGACTCTCCACAGGAGCACCCCATGACCCGCGTGGCCGCCATCGACTGCGGTACCAACTCCATCCGTCTGCTCGTCGCCGAGGCCGACCCGTCCACCGGTGAGTTCGTCGAGCTCGACCGCCGGATGGAGATCGTCCGCCTCGGTCAGGGCGTCGACCGCACCGGCCGGCTCGCCCCCGAGGCGCTGGAGCGGACGTTCGACGCCTGTCGCCGGTACGCGGAGGTGATCGAGAAGCACGGGGTGCGGCGGATCCGTTTCGTCGCCACGTCCGCCTCGCGCGACGCGGAGAACCGCGACGAGTTCGTCCGCGGCGTGCTGGACATCCTGGGCGTCGAGCCCGAGGTGATCAGCGGCGGCCAGGAGGCGGAGTTCTCCTTCACCGGCGCCACCAAGGAGCTCGCGGGCCGCGACCACCTCGCGAAGCCGTACCTCGTCGTGGACATCGGTGGCGGCTCCACCGAGTTCGTCGTCGGCGACGACCACGTGCGGGCGGCGCGCTCCGTGGACATGGGCTGCGTGCGCATGACCGAGCGCCACCTCGTGCGCGACGGCGTCGTGACCGATCCGCCGACTCCTGGTCAGATCGCCGCGATCAGCGCCGATGTCGAGGCGGCTCTCGACCTTGCCGAGGAGAGCGTCCCGCTCACGGATGCCGCCACCCTCGTCGGCCTGGCCGGGACGGTCACCACGGTCGCCGCGATCGCCCTCGGACTCGACACGTACGACTCCGAGGCGATCCACCATTCCCGGGTCTCCCTGGAACAGGTCGAGGCGATCACCGCGCGCCTCGCCGCCTCCACGCACGCCGAGCGCGCGGCGATCGGCGCGATGCACCCGGGGCGGGTCGACGTGATCACCTCCGGGGCGCTGATCCTGCTCGCCGTGATGCGACGGGCCGGCGCGCGCGAGGTCGTCGTCAGCGAGCACGACATCCTCGACGGGATCGCGTGGTACGCGGCGGGCGAGGACTGACGGCCGGCGACGAGCGGCGGCGAGGGCGCCGGGGCGGGGCATTGAGGGTTGCGGTGGACGTCACGCCGGTCGCCTGCCCCGACGACGAGGATGGCACGTTCACCGGCCCGGAGGCGGCCTTGCCGCAGGCGCTGCGGCAAGGGGTGTGCCGGTCGCGCTCACGCGCGTTCCCGCCTGCGCTTTCCAGCCGCCGGGGGCCGGTTGCGGAGGGCCCGGAGGGGCATCCTGCGACAAAGTTCGTGAACTTCTTCACAAGTAATTCGGCCCCGTGAAGGGCGGTTCCGGTCCGTGCGGGGCTCAGGAGCCGTTCGCGGCGTCGTTCCACACCGGTTCAGCGCTGTTTCGATCGTGTTCCCGTGAGTCGGGCCGGGGTGGTGGTCCACTGCCTCTTCGGACACAAGGTCCAGCTCACAAGCGGTGAACAACGTCCGTCCGGGCTCTCTGGTTCCCTTTTGGTGTCATGACCTCGGTCACGTGGGCGGGGCAGTGTAGCAGAGGGTTGGGTCAACCTTGTGAAGGGGCTCACGAGGGGGCCCGTGGAGCGGGGTGGATACTCGATGCCATGAGCACCACGGAGCGTCCCAGGATCCTCGTAGTAGGCGGTGGGTACGTAGGCCTGTACGCAGCTCGACGCATTCTGAAGAAGATGCGCTACGGAGAGGCGACCGTCACGGTCGTCGACCCGCGCTCGTACATGACGTACCAGCCCTTCCTCCCCGAAACCGCCGCCGGCAACATCTCGCCCCGGCACGTCGTCGTCCCGCTGCGGCGCGTACTGCCGAAGGCCGAGGTTCTCACCGGCCGGGTCACCACCATCGACCAGGACCGCAAGGTCGCCACGGTCGCCCCGCTCGTCGGCGAGGCGTACGAGCTGCCCTTCGACTACCTGGTCATCGCGCTGGGCGCGGTCTCCCGCACCTTCCCGATCCCCGGCCTCGCCGAGCAGGGCATCGGCATGAAGGGTGTCGAGGAGGCCATCGGCCTGCGCAACCACGTCCTGGAACAGCTGGACAAGGCCGAATCGACGACCGACGAGGAAGTCCGCCGCAAGGCGCTCACCTTCGTCTTCGTGGGTGGCGGTTTCGCCGGTGCCGAGACCATCGGCGAGGTCGAGGACATGGCCCGCGACGCGGCGAAGTACTACACGAACGTGAAGCGCGAGGACATGCGCTTCATCCTCGTCGACGCCGCCGACAAGATCCTGCCCGAGGTCGGCCCGAAGCTGGGCGTCTGGGGCCGTGAGCACCTGGAGTCCCGCGGCATCGAGGTCTTCCTCGGAACCTCCATGGACTCATGCGTCGACGGTCACGTGGTGCTGAAGAACGGCCTGGAGGTCGACGCCGGCACCATCGTGTGGACCGCCGGTGTGAAGCCGAACCCGGCGCTCGCCCGATTCGGTCTGCCGCTCGGCCCGCGCGGCCACGTGGACACCTCCGAGAAGCTCCAGGTGCAGGGCACCGACTACATCTGGGCCGCGGGCGACAACGCCCAGGTGCCGGACATGGTCGGCCGCCGGGCCGGCAACCCGAACGCGTGGTGCCCGCCGAACGCCCAGCACGCGCTGCGTCAGGCCAAGGTCCTGGGTGACAACGTCATCGCCGGGATGCGCGGCTTCCCGCAGAAGGAGTACAGCCACGCCAACAAGGGTGCCGTCGCCGGTCTGGGGCTGCACAAGGGCGTCGCGATGATCAACCTGGGCAAGATGAAGATCAAGCTCAGGGGCCGTCTCGCCTGGTACATGCACCGTGCCTACCACGGCATGGCGGTGCCGACCTGGAACCGCAAGATCCGCGTCTTCGCCGACTGGACCCTCGCCATGTTCCTGAAGCGCGAGGTCGTCTCTCTCGGTGCCATCGAGTCGCCGCGCGAGGAGTTCTACGAGGCCGCCAAGCCGGCCCCGGCCCCCGCCGCCAAGCTCGAGGGTGAGAAGGCCAAGGCATCCTGACGCTCCGTCGCGGGTCCACTCACCCGCACGGCGCCCGGTAGTACGCGCACGACGCCCGAAGGGGCCGCCCGCCATCCGTGGTGCGGGCGGCCCCTTCGGCGTGCTCGGGTGCCCGGATGTCCGGCGTGCCGCGGCGCGGGGCGCCGGACCACGGGTGGCGTGCGCCCGTCCGGGCCGTCGGACGGGCGGCGCGCCACCAAATGCGTGTGCCATGCAGGTGTTTTGCCGTTCCGTTCCCTTGCGCTGTAGCGGGATGGGGCGCGTTCGGTGGACTGTTGAGGGTGATGCACCTCGCCGTGGCGCCGCGTGCGCCCGGCGTGGTTCCAGGCGCGTCCGACACGTTTCGGGCATGTTTGGGCAATGTTTGGGCGTTTTGTGAACACCATCAACGGAGGTGTGCGCCATGGCTGACGCCGCGTTGCGGCTGACCGCTCTCGTCGAGGAGTTTCTGGGAGAGAGGCTGCCGGTTCGGATCCGGGCCTGGGACGGCAGCGAGTCCGGACCGCCCGGTGCCCCCGTCCTCGTCATCCGCAACCGGCGCGCACTGCGCAGGCTGCTCTGGAAACCGGGCGAACTGGGCCTGGCCCGCGCCTGGGTGGCGGGCGAGATCGATGTCGAGGGCGATCTGTACGAGGGCCTGGACCGGCTGGCCTCGCTCATCTGGGAGCGGGACGTGGCGGCCGGGGACGCCGTCCACCCGGTCCGTGACCCGAAGGCCCGGGCCTTCGGCAAGGGGCTGCTGCGACTCGCCGGCCCCGGGCTCCCGCCGGCCCCGCCGCCCGAGGAGGTGCGCCGCCGCTCCGACAGCCTGCACACCAGGGGACGCGACAAGGCAGCCATCAGCCACCACTACGACGTCGGCAACGACTTCTACGAACTGTTCCTCGGCCCGTCCATGGTCTACTCCTGCGGCTACTGGGAGGACGGCGGGACCCTGGAGGATGCCCAGCGCGACAAGCTGGACCTGGTGTGCCGCAAGCTTGCGCTGAAGGAGGGCGACCGGCTCCTCGACGTGGGCTGCGGCTGGGGCTCGATGGCCATCCACGCGGCCCGTGCGTACGGTGCCCGGGTCACCGGGGTGACGCTCTCCGCCGAACAGGCCGCCTACGCCAGGAAGCGCGTCGCGGACGAGGGACTGACCGACCGGGTCGAGATCCGGGTTCAGGACTACCGGGACGTCAGGGACGGACCGTACGACGCCGTTTCGTCCATCGGAATGGCGGAACACGTCGGCGCGGTCCGCTTCCGCGAGTACGCCGACGGCGTCCACGCACTCCTCAAGCCGGGCGGTCGGCTGCTCAACCATCAGATCGCCCGCCGCCCCGAGAAGGACGAGTCCGCGTACCACGTGGACGAGTTCATCGACGCGTACGTCTTCCCGGACGGCGAACTGGCCCCCGTGGGACGGACCGTGAGCATCCTCGAAGAGGCCGGCTTCGAAGCTCGGGACGTCGAGTCGATCCGCGAGCACTACGCGCTGACGCTGCGCGGCTGGGTCGCCAACCTGGAGAAGCACTGGGACCGCGCGGTCCGGCTGACCTCGGCCGGGCGGGCCAGGGTCTGGCGCCTCTACATGGCCGCCTGCGCGCTCTCCTTCGAACACAACAGGATCGGCGTCAACCAGATCCTCGCGGTGCGCCCGGCGCAGGGAGGGGCCTCCCGGATGCCACTGCGGGCCCGTGCGTGGACGGAGACGGCCACCACCTGACCGGAACACGCGCCGAAGGAACGCACCGAGGGCCGGTACCCGCCCCGCTGGGCTGTGGGTACCGGCCCTCGGCCGTGAACCACTCGGTGGTGAGCCGTCCGGTCACGAACCGCTCGGCCGTGAAAGCGCCGGCCGTAAAAGCAGTGGCCGTGAAAGCGCCGGCCGTGAATCGTGCGGCCGTGAACCGCTCGGCTCGGGACTACTCCGTCTTGATCGCCGTCAGCATGTTCAGCTTCGCGGCGCTGCGGGCCGGCCAGAGCGAGGCCAAGACCCCCACCAGCGCGGCGAGCAGCAGGAAGATCCCGATCCGGTCCCACGGGATGACCAGGGCGTAGTCAGGGATCGAGGACTTCAGGGTCTGCCCGATCGCCCATCCGAGGAACGTACCGAGCGCGACACCGATCACCGCGCCGAAGAGCGAGATGACCACGGCCTCCAGCCGGATCATGCGCTTCACCCGGCGCCGGTCGAGGCCGATCGCGCGAAGCATTCCGATCTCCTGCTGGCGTTCGAAGACCGACATGGCCAGCGTGTTGACGACGCCGAGCACCGCGATGATCAGGGCCATCGCCAGCAGGCCGTACATGATGTTCAGGGCGATGTTGATGGCGCCGCCGGCCATGTCCCGGATGCCCTGGCGGTCGATGACGCTCATCGCCGGGTTGTCACCCAGCGCCTTGACCACGACCTTCTCGTTGGCGGCGGTCTCGCCGCCGTCCATCTTCAGCCAGATCTCATGGATGTACGGGTGGTCCGTGTGCCGGCTCAGGAGGTCCTTCGACATCAGGACGGAGTGCAGGAAATCGTTGTCCTTGTAGACCCCCGCGACCTTCAGCTTCTCCTTCTTGCCGTCCTCGTACTCGACCGCGACGGTGTCCCCGGTCTTCCAGCCGTTCGACTTGGCGCTCTTCTCGTCGACGGCGATCCGGCTGTCGCCGAGGGAGTCGACCGAGCCGGAGACCATCTTGATGGCGAAGAGCTTCGACACGTCGGCGGGGGCGACCCCGGAGGCCATGAGGTCTTCGCCGCCGACCTTCGGCCAGGCGTACTGGTGGGGCGTGATGGCCTCGACGCCGTCGGCCTTCTCCAGGGCGGCGAGCGCCGACGGGTCGAGCACGTCCCCGTTCGCCATCGAGACCATGTAGTCGGCCTTGATGTTGTCCGTCGTCATCCGGTCGACCGCCGCGCCGACAGTGACGCCGAGGACCGAGATGCCGGTGACCAGGGTGAGCCCGATCGCCAGGGCGGAAGCGGTGGCGCCGGTACGACGCGGGTTACGGACCGCGTTCTGCGCGGCCAGCTTGCCGGAGACCCCGAACAGCTTCTTCAGCAGCGGGCGGACCAGCGCGATGACCGGCCGCGACAGCAGCGGGATCAGCACGATGACACCGATCAGCGCGAAGAACGCGCCGACCCCGATGATCGTCCGGCCGTCCGAGCCCATGGACGCGCCCGCCGCGATGACCGCGCAACCCAGCGCGGTGAGTGCGCCGCCGATCGAGTTGCGCAGCACCAGGGACTTGACCGTCGCGGTCGCGTGCACGCTGTTCATCGCCGCCACCGGCGGGATCTTCGCGGCCCGGCGGGCGGGCAGCCAGGCGGCCAGCACGGTGATCAGCACACCGACCGCGAGCGCCGCGGCGACCGCGGTGGGCGAGACGACGAGCGGTCCGGCCGGGATCTTCCCGCCTATCAGACTCATCGCGGAGCGCAGGCCGACGGCGAGTCCGAGGCCGAGCGCGAAGCCGATGACCGACGCGAGCAGGCCGACCACGGCCGCCTCCAGCAGCACCGAGCGCTTGACCTGGCGGCGGGACGCGCCGACGGCGCGCATCAGGGCCAGTTCCTTGGTGCGCTGGGCGACCAGCATGGTGAAGGTGTTGGCGATCAGGAAGATCCCGACGAAGAGCGCGATCGCGGCGAAGGCGAGCAGCATCGAGTTGAGGCTGCTCATGCTGTCTTCGATGCCTCGGGCCTGCTCATCGGCGAGGTCATGGCCGGTCCGGGCGTCGGCGCCCTTCGGCAGCAGCGGCGTCACCTCGGCCAGCAGCTTGTCGGCGGAGGTGCCGGACGCGGCGGAGATGTCGACGCTCATGAACTCGCCGGGCCGCAGGTACAGCTTCTGGGCGACGGGAGTCTCGAAGAGGACCAGGCTGCCGCCCGCGTTGACGGCGCCGTCCTCGGTGGTGAAGACACCGGAGAGGGTGTACTCCTTCACCGGCCCGTTGGTGGCGACCCGGACCCGGTCGCCGACCTCGTACTTGCCCTTCTTCGCGGTGTGTTCGTCGAGCGCGATCCGGTCGGCCGCGTCCGGGCCCTTGCCGTCGACGAAGGTGTACGCGGCGTCCTTGCCGTCCTTGCCGGGGAAGAAGTTGGCGCCGGTGTTGGACCAGCCGTTGCCGATCAGCTTGCCGTCGGGGTCGGCGACCCCGGCGAAGCCGTTGACGCGGCCGGTGGCGGTGTCGACGCCGTCCAGGCCCTGGATCTTCGCCAGGCCGGCGGTGGTGACGCCACCGGGCGCCTTCGGGTCGCGCTGGTCGGCCCGGGTGGTGACGGCGACGGCGATGTCGTCGTAGCTCTTCGCCGACTGGTTGCGGAAGGCGTTGCCGAGGGTGTCGGTGAAGACCAGGGTGCCGGATACGAAGGCCACGCCGAGCATCACGGCGAGCACGGTCATCAGCAGCCTGGCCTTGTGCGCGAGCACATTGCGCAGGGCGGTACGGAACATGTCTGTCAGTCCTGGGAAAGGGAGGAGGTCCGGCAAAGAGCGCGTGCGCGGGCGGGCCCCGGGCGCGCGGAAGGAACGGATCCGGCCGCGCGGCGGGGGCGGGCTCCGGGCAGGTGCGCAAGGAGCGGGACCCGGGCGTGCGGGAGGGCGGGAATCAGCTGGTGCGGCCCTTGCCGTCGAATGCCTTCATCCGGTCGAGGACCCCGTCCGCGGTGGGGTGCATCATCTGGTCAACGATCCGGCCGTCCGCGAGGAAGATCACCCGGTCCGCGTAGGAGGCCGCCGCCGGGTCGTGGGTCACCATCACCACGGTCTGCTGCATCTCGCGCACCGAGTTGCGCAGGAAGCCGAGGACCTCGGCGCCGGAACGGGAGTCCAGGTTCCCGGTCGGCTCGTCACCGAAGATGATCTCCGGCTTGGAGGCCAGGGCGCGGGCCACCGCCACGCGCTGCTGCTGACCGCCGGAGAGCTGGGTCGGCCGGTGGGACAGCCGCTCGGAGAGCCCCACCATGTCGATGACCCGGTTCAGCCACGCCTCGTCGGGCTTGCGGCCCGCGATGTCCATGGGGAGCGTGATGTTCTCCAGCGCCGTCAGGGTCGGCAGCAGGTTGAACGCCTGGAAGATGAAGCCGATCTTGTCCCGGCGGAGCTGGGTGAGCTGCTTGTCCTTGAGCGAGCCCAGCTCCGTGTCGCCGATGCGCACCGAACCACTGCTGAAGCTGTCGAGACCGGCCACGCAGTGCATCAGCGTGGACTTGCCGGAACCGGACGGGCCCATGATCGCGGTGAACTCGCCGCGCGGGAAGTCCACGGAGACCCGGTCCAGGGCCGTCACCCTGGTCTCGCCCTCGCCGTAGACCTTCGACAGATCCGTGGCGCGGGCAGCCACCGTGGTGACGCGGTGTGCGGTGGAAGTGGTGGTCACGGGGATCTCCTGATTCGGGGCTCCGGGCGAGGGCTTCGTCCGGGGTCGTGTGTCTGGGTGCGTTCGAGGTGTCCGATCGTTTTCGGACCCCCTCATCCTCACCGCCGTACCGCCGGGTTTCGTCAGTCCCCGTGCCCGTTCCCGGGGTCGTCTTGAGTCGCATCGGCGGACCGCGATGTCCTCCTCCGGTATGACATCGACCCCGAGACCTCTGCCCGGCCGGGTGGTGTGCGGGCGTCGATCCACCGCCTCGGGAGCACCGTGTCCGCGGCGTGGACTCGGGGGCCGGGCGCTGATACGGGCCCGGCGGCATCCCCTTCCGGGGGGACGCCGGGGGCCGGGGGCTGACGCTCTCACCGGACCGGGGCCCGCCCGTCGCGGAACCTCGCGCCGCCGTGCGGCGCACCGCACCGACACCCGCCCAGCCGCCCGTCGCGACCCGGACGAAGGGCCCGGCGGGGCGGTGCGGTGGCGGGGGCGTGGCGGTCACTGGCGCACGCCTGGCGAATGCGCCGTCAGGGGGCGGCGACTTTACGTCAATCCGGATTGTCGTGCGCCGTACCCACTACCAGGCCCGGGCATGTGACGATGCGTGCCCGGAAGTGCTGACGAACCCTCAAACGGTCAATAAAATAAGACAACATCGCGCCACTCATCCGCTGATCGGAGGAAGCCCCCCGATAGGGTCATGTGCCAACGCGGAGCCGCGCGCACGGCCCGGATGGTGGAATGCAGACACGGCGAGCTTAAACCTCGCTGCCCCTCGGGGGCGTACCGGTTCAAGTCCGGTTCCGGGCACCACTTCGCGCAAGGCGGCCGAGAGGCGGATCGCCCGGTGACGCGTCTCCCGCGGCCTCGGCCACCACGCCTCTCCCGCGGCCTCGGCCACCACGCCTCTCCCCCTGCCGCTGTCACCACCTCGGGGCGCTGCTTCCGGTCTCCGTATCCGTCCGCCGTCCGCCGCCCCCTGTCCTGCGATCAACGTCTCTTCCTTCGCCGTCTCCGCTCGTCTTCTCTCCGTTTCTCGCCCTCCACCATCTCCGGTCGCTGTCTGCGGTCACCGTCTGATCACCGCTCGGCCGCCGGTGACTGAGCTGCCGCGGCAGAGGCGCGGGAGGAGGATGGGAGGACGGCCGAGGCGGGCGGAGCGGGAGAAACCGGTGGTGGCGTGGCGGTGGAGCGGCATGCGGTACCCGGTCCGCCCCGAGGCGGCCCCGAGCGGCGGGAGAAGGAGGTCCGTTCGATGATCGCGTCCGACGTGCGGCGTGCGGAGGACGGAGCGGCGGGGGCCGGGCCGTCCGAGCCGGGCGGCCTGCTGGACGTGCTGAGCGTGGCCGCGGTGGTCCTCGGCGCCGACGGGCGCATCGTGCTGTGGAGCCCGCAGGCCCGGGATCTCTTCGGCTGGAGCGCCGAGGAGGCGCTGGGGCAGTACGCGGCCCGGCTGCTCGTCGCCGAGGAGCACATAGGACAGGTCCTGGAGCTGTTCAGGGCGGTCATGGCGGGCGAGGGTGCCTGGGCCGGTGTCTTCTCCGTACGGCACAAGGACGGCTCGACCCGCCGCATGGAGTTCCGCAACATGCGGCTCCTGGACGAGCGGGGCGACGCGTACGCCCTGGGCATCGTCTGCGAAGAGGCGACGGTGCGCGCCCTGGAGCGCGACCTGGCGCTGTCCGCCCGGCTGGTGGCGCAGTCGCCCTTCGGGGTGGCCGTGCTCGACCCCGGCCTGCGCCTCCTGCTGGTCAACCCGACGCTGGAACAGCTCACCGGGATTCCGGCCGCCGAACACCTGGGGCGCGGTCCTCGCGCGCTCCTGCCCTTCCTGGACGGCGACGCGCTCGAGTCGACGATGCGGGAGGTGCTGGCCACCGGCGTGCCCGTACAGGGACGGTCCGTGGTCGGCCGTGTCCCCGCCGACGCCGACCAGGACCGTGCCTGGTCGTTGTCGTGCTACCGGCTGGAGGACCCCGGCGGGCGGCTGATCGGTGTCGCGCTGACGCTCGCGGACGTGACGGATCGGTACCGCGCGTCCGCCGAGGCCGCCGAGGCCCGGCGGCGTCTCGCTCTCGTCGCCCGCGCCTCCGCGGAGCTCGGCACCACCCTGGACCTGGAGTTCACCGCCCGCGAGCTGGCGGAGCTGGTCGTGGGCGAGGTCGCCGACGTCGCGGAGGTGGACGTCCTCGACCCGGTCCTCGCGGCGGCCGACACCGGTGCGCCGGTCGGCACGGGACCGCAGGCGTTCCGGGCCCTGGCCGTGGCCGCGTCCCACGAGATCCCCGGGCTCCTCACCGCCCGCCCGCCCGACGCCGCGACCGTCCATGCCGAGGACCGGCTGGTCACTCGCTGCGTGACCACCGGCCGACCCGTCCTCGTGAGCCGGATCGCCGAAGGGGACCTGCCCCGCCTCGCGCGCGACGAGGACGCGGTGGCCCGGCTGGTGGCGGCCGGCGCGCACTCCTGCCTGGCCGTACCGTTGGTCGCCCGCGGCCAGGTCCTCGGCGTGCTCCACCTCATACGTACCCGCGACGTGCGACCGTTCGACGACGAGGACGTGGCGATGGCGGGCGAGCTGGCCGCCCGCGCCGCCGTGTGCATCGACAATGCCCGGTGGTACCAGAACGTCCGCGGCACCGCCCTCACCCTCCAGCGGCATCTGCTCCCGCACCGGCCCACGCAGCCGGCCGGGCTGCGTATCGCCTACCGTTACCTGCCCGCGGAGGCGACCCGCGGGATCGGCGGCGACTGGTTCGACGCCATTCCCCTCCCGTGCGGCCGGACCGCCCTCGTCGTCGGTGACGTGATGGGCCACGGGATCAACGCCGCCGCCGCGATGGGGCAGTTGCGCACCGCCACCCGTGCCCTCGCCGGACTGGAACTCTCTCCCGGCCAGGTGCTGCGGCATCTGGACCGGGTCACCGCCGACCTGTACGAGACGACCGCCACCTGCGTCTACGCCGTGGTCGACCCCCGCCGGCGCACCTACCGCGTCGCCCTGGCCGGCCATCCGCCGCCGGTCCTGGTCCGCCCCGGCCGCGCCCCCCGCCTCCTGGACCTGCCCACTGGCGTGCCGCTGGGCGTCGGCGGTGTCCCGTTCCATACCGCGCTCCTGGAGCTGCACATGGAGGACCGGCTCGTCCTCTACACCGACGGACTGGTGGAGACCCGGGACGAGCCCATCGACACCCGCCTGCGAGCCCTGCTGGACGTGCTCGCCGAACCCTTCGCCTCCCTGGAGGAGACCTGCGACCGGGTGCTGGCCGGCCTGCGTCGCCCCGAGCGCGACGACGACGTGGCCCTGCTCCTCGCCCAGCTCGCACCGGACGGGGAACCCGGCACGGGAGGGGCCGACACGGCAGGGCCCGGCACGGCAGGCCCCGGCACGGGAGGGCCCGGCACGGCAGGGCCCGGCACGGGAGGGCCTGGCGGGGCGTAGCAGGGCGTCGTGGGCCGGTACGGGCGGACCGACGCCTGCTACGGGTGCGGTCCGGGGCGTGGTCCGTGCGGGGCGGCCGAACAGCGCTGGTGGTCCGGTCGTCCCGTTGTGGTGAATTGCAAATTTCTGCAATTCACTACATTCTATCTTTGTTGTATTCGCAAGTTGCTACGCGGGCGTGATGCCGCCGCGAGCGGGGCGACGCCCTCGGGTCAGGGACCGACGGACGCCCCGGGGCACGGGCCGAGAGACCGACCCCGACAGGCCGACGGCCGACCATTTCGACTTCGACAGGAGGTTCGCGGACGTGCCGGTTCCGCTGTACCAGGCGAAAGCCGAGTTCTTCCGGATGCTGGGGCACCCGGTACGCATCCGGGTGCTCGAAATGCTGCAGCGCGGACCGATGCCGGTGCGCGCCCTTCTCGCGGCGATCGAGGTGGAGCCCTCGGCGCTGTCGCAGCAGCTGGCGGTGCTGCGCCGCTCCGGAATCGTGACGTCCAGGCGGGAGGGCTCGACCGTGGTCTACGAACTCGCGGGCGGGGACGTCGCGGAGCTGATGCGGGCCGCGCGGCGGATCCTGACCCAGATGCTGGCCGGGCGCAACGAACTGCTCGCCGAACTGAGGGAATCCGAGGTCGCCGCGTCGTGAGCACGGTCAGTACCGGCAGTACGGTTCTCCATCGATCCCTCGGGCGGGTGCGCTCGCTGCTGCCCGCCCGCGCCGACTTCGCGGCCATGGGCCGCAACCCGCGCCGTGACCTGCTCGCCGGCCTCACGGTCGCCATCGTGGCGCTGCCGCTCGCGCTCGGCTTCGGGGTCTCCTCGGGGCTCGGCGCCGAGGCGGGGCTCGCCACCGCGGTGGTGGCCGGGGCCCTGGCCGCGCTGTTCGGCGGATCGAACCTCCAGGTGTCCGGGCCGACCGGGGCCATGACCGTCGTCCTCGTACCGATCGTCGCCCAGTACGGGCCCGGCGGTGTGCTGACCGTGGGGATGATGGCCGGAGTGCTGCTGATAGCCCTGGCCCTGCTCAGGGCCGGTCAGTACATGCGGTACGTCCCCGCGCCGGTGGTCGAGGGGTTCACCCTGGGCATCGCCTGTGTCATCGGGCTCCAGCAGGTGCCCGCCGCGCTCGGCGTGGCCGAGCCCGAGGGCGAGAAGGTCCTGCTGGTGGCCTGGCGGGCGGTCGAGGAGTTCGTGAAGGCGCCGAACTGGACCGCCGTCGCCCTCGCGACCGGTGTGGCGGCCGTCATGCTGCTGGGCGCGCGACTGCGGCCCGCCATCCCGTTCTCCGTCGTCGCGGTGATCGCCGCGACGCTGGCCGCCCAGCTGCTCGGCCTGGACGGGGCAGTACCGATCGGAGATCTGCCGTCCGGGCTCCCCGCCCCCTCGCTGGACTTCCTGGACATGTCGGCGCTGGGCTCACTGCTCGCGCCCGCCGTGGCCGTCGCCGCTCTCGCGGCTCTGGAATCGCTGCTGTCGGCCACGGTCGCGGACGGCATGACGGTGGGCCAGCGGCACGACCCCGACCGGGAGCTCTTCGGGCAGGGCATCGCGAACCTGGCCGCCCCGCTGTTCGGCGGCGTCCCGGCGACGGCCGCCATCGCCCGTACCGCGGTCAACGTCCGTACGGGAGCGTGCTCCCGGCTCGCCGCCCTCACCCACGCCGCCGTCCTGGCCGTCATCGTGTTCGCGGCGGCACCGCTCGTCTCGAAGATCCCGCTGGCCGCGCTGGCGGGTGTGCTGCTGGCCACCGCGATCCGCATGGTCGAGGTCGGCTCGCTGCGCGCGATGGCCCGTGCCACCCGCTCCGACGCCGTGGTCCTCTGCCTGACGGCCGCTGCCACGCTCGTCCTGGACCTCGTCTACGCGGTGATCATCGGCCTGGTGGTGGCCGGGGCCCTGGCGCTGCGGGCGGTGGCCCGCCAGGCGCGGATGGACCAGGTCGACTTCCGCCCCGATCTGCCGGGCGAGCACAGCGACGAGGAACACGAGCTGCTGGCCGAGCACATCGTCGCCTACCGGATCGACGGACCGCTGTTCTTCGCCGGGGCACACCGCTTCCTCCTCGAACTCTCCGAGGTCGTCGACGTCCGCGTCGTCATCCTGCGCATGTCGCGGATCACCACCATGGACGCCACCGGCGCCCTGGTCCTCAAGGACGCCGTGGAGAAGCTGAACCGGCGCGGCATCACCGTGCTGGCCTCCGGCATACGGCCGGGCCAGCGGCGCGCGCTCGACGCCGTCGGCGCCCTCGACCTGCTCCGGCCCGACGGCCGGGACTACGCGACCACCCCGGAGGCCATCGCGGCGGCCCGGGCTCGGCTCCAGCACGCCGGTCTCGTACCCGTCCGGCCCGCCGCCGCTTCCACCGTCCCGGTCCCCGCCGCCGATCCCGATGCCGGTGCCGATGCCGGTGCCGTTGGCTCCGCCTCCGCCGTCGCCGTCGAGTCCGAGGAGGCGCCCCGATGACCGCGCCCGCCGCTCGCCACGCCCTCACCGGCCCGGACCGCGCGGGCCCCCGGAACCGCCCGTGGGCCGTGCCCGGAATCCGTCCCGTCCCCCAGGAAGCCCCATGACGGTCCAGCCCGACGCCCTGCCCCTGCGCCACGTCCTGACCCTGCCCACCATGGGCGCCGCCGTGCGGACGGCCCGCGAGACGACCGAACAGGTGCTGGCCGAGTGGGGTGTCGGGCCGCGGCACCCCGGTGTCGACCCGGTGCTGCTGATCCTCAGTGAACTGGTCACCAACAGCGTCCGGCACGCCGCCGTGCTCTCCCCGACGGTGACGGTGTACTACGCGGCGGGCCCGGACACGTTCGCCTTCGGTGTCCACGACCGCCACCCCTACCGGCCCGCGCTGCACGGAAAGGCCGCCGGAAAGGCCGGCGGGCTGGCCATGGTCTCCGAACTCACCCAGGGCCTGTCGGGCACCGCGGTCGTCCGCGAGGACCCGGACGGCCGGGGCAAATGCGTCTGGGTCACCGTGCCCCTGCGGGGCGTGGGAGCCCGGTGACGCCGCTCCCGGCGACGGCCCGTCAGAATGTTTCGGCACCGGGCTTTTCAGGGTTCCCGGGCCTTCGGGCTCCGTGCTCCCGGGTTCCGTGCTCCCGGCCCCCGGTTCGGGTCCCCGGTTGCGCTCTTGGGCCTCCGGGTTCGGGTTTCGATAATTTACGAGGTCAACACGTCCGGGTGGACGCGCGAGGATGACCCCATGGCGAAGAGTTCTGAGTGGACGCGATGCAGGGCACACACATGGCCGCGGCGGGCCGGCCGGACGGCCGGGGCCGAGGGCGCGAGGCCGGTTCGATGAGCGCGCCGTTGTACCAGCTGAAGGCCGAGTTCTTCAAGACGCTCGGGCACCCCGTACGCATCCGGGTGCTCGAACTGCTCAGCGAACGGGAGCACGCGGTGTCCGAGATGCTGACCGGGATCGGCGTCGAGCCCGCCCACCTCTCGCAGCAACTGGCCGTGCTGCGGCGGGCCAATCTCGTCGTCGCGCGCCGGGAGGGCTCGGGCGTCTACTACTCCCTGGCCAACCCCCAGGTGGCCGAGCTCCTGCGGGTCGCCCGCACCATCCTGTCCGGGGTCCTGGCCGGCCAGGCCGAACTGCTGGCCGACCTGCGCGCCACCGAGCCGGGCAGGCCGCAGGACTGAACGGGTTACGGCGGTCCGGGAGGGACGGGAGGGAGCCCGGGACGGCCGACGGGCGCAAACCCGGGGGCGGACGACGCAAAGGGCCTGCGTGTCGTCCTTCGGTTCGGTAAAGATCCTCCTCAGGCACTAGTCTGACTCCTTTGCCCACCCATTACTCTTGTGGGAAGGCCACGCAGGGTGGCCATGGAGGAGTGAGATGAGGAGCAGCAACCCGGTCTTCTCGCGACGGGGCTTCAGCCGCGACAACGGATACGCGGGCTTCAACGCGGCGCCGCAGGCCGGGGCCCCCGTCACGGGTGCCAACCCGTACGCTCAGGGCACCGCCGCCAACCCGTACGCCACCAACCCCTACGCCCAGCCGGAAACCCAGTACGGCGCTCCGCAGGCGCCGGCGCGCTCGGGCGCGATGACGATCGACGACGTCGTCACGCGCACGGCGATCACGCTGGGCACCGTGGTGCTCGGCGCCGTGCTCGCCTGGGCGCTGCTGCCGGTCGATCCGGCCAACCTCGGCAAGTCGTACGGCATCGCGGTCGGCGCCGCCCTGGTGGCGTTCGTCCTGTCGCTCGTCCAGTCCTTCAAGAGCAAGCCGGTTCCGGCGCTGATCGTCGCGTACGCGGGCTTCGAGGGCGTCTTCCTCGGAGTGATCTCCAGCGCGGTCAGCACGTACATCAGCCCCGGTGTCGTGATGCAGGCGGTGCTGGGCACCATGTGCGTCTTCGCCGGTGTGCTCCTGGCGTACAAGATGCGCTGGATCCGTGTCACCCGCCGCTTCTACGGCTTCGTGATGGCCGCGGCCGTGGGCTTCATGCTGCTGATGGTCGTCAACCTGCTGTTCGCCGTCTTCGGAGGCGGTGACGGTCTGGGCTTCCGCACCGGTGGCCTCGGCATCCTGTTCGGCATCATCGGGGTCGTCCTCGGTGCGTGCTTCCTGGCCCTGGACTTCAAGCAGGTCGAGGACGGCATCGCCTACGGCGCGCCCCGCGAGGAGTCCTGGCTGGCGGCCTTCGGCCTCACCATGACCCTGGTGTGGATCTACCTGGAGCTGCTGCGTCTGCTCTCGATCCTCAGCGGCGACGACTGACGTACGTACGGACCCGTGACGGGTCCGAGTAACGGGGACGGCCCGCAGGCACCGCGCCTGCGGGCCGTCCCCGTTTCCTTTTCCCTTCCCCGTTTCCCTTGTTTCCGGGTCCCCGTCGTATTTCCGGGTCCGTCTCCGTTCCCGCTCCTGTGCCCGTTGGCAGTCGGCTCGCGCTCTTGTGCCCGTTGGCAGTCGGCCCGGAAGGGCGCGTAGGGTCGCGGGGTGCTCGATACGACTTTGCTGATCAACGCCGTGGACCGATTCGCCGACCGGCTGCGTGCCGCCCCGCAGAGCCGTCTGCAGCGTGGCGCGGCTGCCGAAGGGCTCGCCGTGGCCAGGGAACTCGCGTTGTGGGCCCAGCGCGTCGAGGCACAGGACCGGGAACCGCGTCTCATGCCGGACGCCGGGATCTTCGCCGTCGGCGACCAGCTCGCCGTGGCCGGGCACGACCTGGCGGCGGCACTGGAAACGGCCCCGTCGACCGAGCTGGACGAGGCCGTGCGATTCGTTGAGGAGGCGGCCGCGCGGGCGTTCGCGTAGCGGCGGGCCCAGGGGACCAGGGGCGCGGCCGGAAGGCCGGGGGCCGAAGGGCCGGGCGCCCATCGTGGGCGCGCGCCGGTGAGCGGGTGGACCGGGGGCTGGGGCGGCCGACGGGAGCCTCCGCGCCTGGTCGGGCTCAGGAGCCGGAAGGGTCGGGAGTGGCCGAGGAACAGAACGGCTAGAACGAAGCGATGACGCGGTCGGCCAGTATGTAGACGTTCTCCTTGCCGCACGAGAAGGTCAGCGCGTACGCGCCGGAGACACCGGAGCCGCCCAGCAGCACCGGGCGCTCACCGGCGAGCAGCGACGCCGCCAGGCGTTCGGCCGTCTCCCGGTGACCGGGCGTCATACAGAGCGTGGTGCCGTCTGCGAAGACGTACACGTCGAGGGTGCCGAGCGGGCCGGGACGCACGTCGGCGAGTTCGGTACGGCTGTCGGCGAGCTGTTCGAGGCGGTTCACGGTGCGCTCGTGGTCGGCGGCCACCGGGGTGGTCCGCACCGGTACGAAGTCGGGGTGCGAGGGGTGCCGGCGGCGGGCCGCGGCCAACTCGGGGGAGTCCTCGGCGAACTCCGCGGTGTCCGCCCGTTCGGCCACCTCCGCCAGTTCGGCCACCTCGGTCAGCTCGGCCACCTCGGTCAGTTCGGCCACCTCGGTCAGTTCCGTCAGCTCCTCCAACGCCTCGGCGGAGTCGAACTCCACCGCCTCCAGAGCCTCCAGACCCGTGAAGTCCGCCTGGCGCGGCATGTACAGCGACGTCTCCTCGCCGACCCCGGACAGACCACCCAGCAGTGACGGGGCGTCGGCGGCGTCCCGCGCTTCCTGGGAGGCCCAGAACGCGCGGGCCTCGGCCAGCTCACGTTCCCGTTCCTCGGCGAGCGCCTCGGCGACCGCCGCGCGTATCTGCGGGGGAACGGCGGCACTGTCGGCGCGGGTCGTGGCCAGCTCCGAACGCAGGGCGGTGATCTGCTTGCGCAGCCCGTGCGCGGCGTACAGAGCAGCGGCGCCCACAGCCGTGGCGGCGGCGGTGGTCAGCAACAGGGCAAGAGGCATGGCGCTCACTGACATACTCCCGGTTCCGATGGATTCCCCGACTTCCTATCTCAGCTTGTCCTCTGCCCGCGCCCGGTGTCAGTGCATTACGTCACGAATTGGACAGGTCTTTCGGCCCGGCGCTTGACGTCGGCGCTGGCACGACCTGCGGGAATGGTCATCCCCCAAGACATAGGTCACATCCTGGGGGAGATTCGGTCACGTTCAGGGCTCGGAAACCGGCCATTCTCCGGGGGCCTGACCGAAGCGGCCTCCGGGATGCGACCGAAGCGGGCGCATCCGCGCCGAATCCGTGCCTCGTGTTTGTGGTCGCGCTGCGCTTCGCTTGCGCTGCGGGCAGGTGCCGCCCTCGTTCCTCGGGCGACCCCTACCCTCCGCTCCAGCTCAGCTCATCCGCTCGTGTTCGTGGTCGCGCTTCGCTTCGCTTGCGCTGCGGGCAGGTGCCGCCCTCGTTCCTCGGGCGACCCCTACCCTCCGCTCCAGCTCAGCTCATCCGCTCGATGACCATGGCCATGCCCTGGCCGCCGCCCACGCACATGGTCTCCAGGCCGAACTGCTTGTCGTGGAACTGGAGGCTGTTGATCAGCGTGGTGGTGATCCGGGCGCCGGTCATGCCGAAGGGGTGACCGACGGCGATGGCGCCGCCATTGACGTTGACCTTCTCCAGCGGCAGGCCGAGGTCGCGGTAGGACGGGATCACCTGGGCGGCGAACGCCTCGTTGATCTCGGCCAGGTCGATGTCGTCGACCGTCAGCCCGGCCCGCTTCAGCGCCTGCTTGCTGGCTTCCACCGGTCCGTACCCCATGATCTCGGGGGAGAGGGCGGAGACGCCGGTCGAGACGATCCGGGCCAGCGGCGTCAGGCCGAGCTCGCGCGCCTTGGTGTCGGACATGATCACGAGCGCGGCGGCGCCGTCGTTGAGCGGGCAGCAGTTCCCCGCCGTGACCAGCCCGTCGGGGCGGAACACCGGCTTCAGGCCCTGCACACCCTCCATGGTGACGCCCGGCCGCGGACCGTCGTCCTTCGAGACGACCGTGCCGTCGGGGGTGGTGACCGGGGTGATCTCGCGCTCCCAGAACCCCTTCTTGATGGCTTCCTCGGCCAGGTTCTGCGAGCGGACGCCGAACTCGTCCATGTCCTGACGGGTGACGCCCTTGAGCCGGGCCAGGTTCTCCGCGGTCTGCCCCATCGCAATGTACGCGTCCGGCACCAGGCCGTCCTCGCGCGGGTCGTGCCAGCCCTCGCCGCCCTGCTCGGCGCGGGCGGCGGTACGGGCCTCGGCGTCGGCGAACAGCGGGTTGTGCGTGTCCGGCAGGCTGTCGGAGTTGCCCTTCGTGAAGCGGGACACCATCTCGACACCGGCCGAGACGAAGACATCGCCCTCGCCCGCCTTGATGGCGTGCAGCGCCATCCGGCTGGTCTGGAGCGAGGACGAGCAGTAGCGGGTGATCGTGCAGCCGGGAAGGTGGTCCATCCCCATCTGCACGGCGACGACGCGGCCCAGGTTGTTGCCCTGCTCGCCGCCGGGAAGGCCGCAGCCGAGCATCAGGTCGTCGATGTCCTTCGGGTCCAGCTCCGGAACCCGGTCCAGCGCGGTCCGGACGACTGCGGCGGTCAGGTCGTCCGCGCGCAGGTCCTTCAGCGAACCCTTGAAGGCCCGGCCGATGGGGGAACGGACGGCAGAGACGATCACGGCTTCGGGCATCACGCGGCTCCATGAGGGCTGGAAGGCGGGTTCGGGCGGGTGCTGACTTGGAAGTTACCTGTACGTAGATGCTGGGTCATCGGACAGCGCATGTGACGCCGACCTCTTTTCTAAGCGCTCGCTCAGTCGGGGTCCGGCCGATTCCGCCGCCGTCCGGAAGGCCGCCGAGCCGCCCGTCCGGCCGTTGCCGGGCGGGCCATCCGGACGGCCGGCCGGGCCGGGCCACCGGTTGCGGCTGCCGGGCCGTCGCGCCCGGTCGGTTGCCGGTTCGCCCCGGGCCGGGCCGGGGCGCGGGGGACCGTCTGTCAATTGGCCCGGAGATCCCGCGACGACGCTCTCCGTTCCTTGCGCGGCTCCTCGTACGTCTGGGCCTCCGCCTCTGCCTCCGGCTCCGCGGGGGCCGCCTTCGTCGGCGCCTCCCCGTTCGTACCCGGGTGCGGGTGGGGCTCCGTCGCGGCGGGCAGGCGGCGCCGCCTGCGGTGTTTGAGGAGAGCCCATGGCGCCCGGGCCCCGGTGACCTCGGTACCGGCCTCCTTGGCCGCCTGGGAGGCCGCCTTCGCCACCGGCAGCATGTCCTCGCGCCGGTCCCCGTCCAGCCGGTCGGATTCCGGCCACAGGCCCAGCGCCGCGCAGAGCGTCGGGAGCACCGCCATCGCCGCCGTGGCGTACCCCTCCGCCGACGGGTGGTAGTTGTCCGGGCCGAACAGTTCCCGCGGGTTCGCCTCGAACTCGGGCCCCAGCAGATCGCCCAGCGACACCGTGCGCCCGCCCTGCTCCACCGCGCCGATCGTCTGGGCCGCCGCCAGTTGCCTGCTCGTCCGGCGGGCCAGCCAGCGCAGCGGCTGGTAGACCGGCTCGATCGTGCCGAGATCCGGGCATGTGCCGACCACCACCTCCGCACCCGCCGTACGCAGCCTGCGCACCGCTGTGGTCAGACAGCGCACCGACTGCGTGGCGGGAATGCGGTGCGTTACGTCGTTCGCGCCGATCATGATCACGCAGACGTCCGGCACGGTGCACGGATCGGTGAGCAGCAAGGAGACCTGTCGCTCCAGATCGTCCGATCGGGCGCCCGGTTGCGCCACGTTGCGCAGGTCCACCGGCCGCTCGGACACCGCCGCGAGTCCCGAGGCGAGCAGCGCTCCCGGCGTCTGGCCGGCCCTGCGCACGCCCTGCCCCGCGGCCGTCGAGTCGCCCAGCAACCCCAGCCGCAGCGGTTCGGCGGGACCGGCGAACGTCACTCCGTACTGCCCGTCCGCGCTCGGCGGAACCGGTGCGATACCGCCGCCCACCTGCCGTTTCGCCAGCTGGACCTCCGCCAGCAGGACGCCCACCGCCGCCGCGCCGAGCAGCCCGATACTGCCGCCGCCGTAGGCCGCGCCCGCCGCGATCCGCCGTGCGACTCGTGCCCTTGACACAGTCCGGTCCACCTCTCGTCGCCGTACCGCCGTACGTACAGCTATTGCCCTGCGGCGGCCGTCGCTCAATCACTCCGTCCGTTCCCCCGTCCTTTCTCCCGTCTGTGCGCATACGCTGGCCGCACCCATACGGAGACCCCGGAGTACACGGTGCAATTCCACGATTCGATGATCAGTCTTGTAGGTAATACCCCGCTGGTGAGGCTGCGCAGCGTCACGGCCGGCATCCAGGCGACGGTTCTGGCCAAGGTCGAGTACTTCAACCCCGGCGGTTCGGTCAAGGACCGCATCGCCCTGCGCATGATCGAGGCCGCCGAGGAGAGCGGCGAGCTGCAGCCCGGCGGCACGATCGTCGAGCCGACCAGTGGCAACACGGGTGTCGGCCTGGCGATCGTCGCCCAGCAGAAGGGGTACAAGTGCATCTTCGTCTGCCCGGACAAGGTGTCCACGGACAAGATCAATGTGCTGCGTGCCTACGGCGCCGAGGTCGTCGTCTGCCCCACGGCCGTCGACCCCGAACACCCTGACTCGTACTACAACGTCTCCGACCGGCTGGTCCGCGAGACGCCGGGCGCCTGGAAGCCCGACCAGTACTCCAACCCGAACAACCCGCGCTCGCACTACGAGACCACCGGCCCGGAGCTGTGGGAGCAGACGGACGGCAAGATCACCCACTTCGTCGCGGGTGTCGGCACCGGTGGCACGATCAGCGGCACCGGCCGCTACCTGAAGGAGGTCAGCGGCGGCGCGGTCAAGGTCGTCGGCGCGGACCCGGAGGGCTCGGTCTACTCGGGCGGCTCCGGGCGCCCGTACCTCGTCGAGGGCGTCGGCGAGGACTTCTGGCCGACCGCGTACGACAGGACGGTCACGGACGAGATCGTCGCCGTGTCCGACAAGGACTCCTTCCAGATGACCCGCCGCCTCGCCAGGGAGGAGGGCCTGCTGGTCGGCGGCTCCTGCGGCATGGCGGTCGTCGCCGCCCTGGAGGTCGCGCGGCGGCTGGGCCCGGACGACGTGGTCGTCGTCCTGCTGCCGGACAGCGGACGCGGGTACCTCAGCAAGATCTTCAACGACGAGTGGATGGCCGACTACGGCTTCCTGGAGGACGCGGGTCCGTCGGCCCGGGTCGGGGACGTGCTCGATCACAAGGACGGCCCGGTTCCGGCACTCGTCCACATGCACCCCGAGGAGACCGTCGGCGAGGCGATCGAGGTGCTGCGCGAGTACGGCGTCTCGCAGATGCCGATCGTGAAGCCGGGTGCCGGCCACCCGGACGTGATGGCCGCCGAGGTCGTCGGTTCGGTGGTGGAACGGGAACTGCTGAACGCGCTGTTCGCTCAGCGTGCCTCGCTCTCCGACCCGCTGGAGAAGCACATGTCGCCGCCGCTGCCGCAGGTCGGCTCCGGCGAACCGGTCGAGGACCTGATGGCGGTGCTCGGCGGCACGAACGCGGCGGACGCGGCGATCGTGCTGGTCGAGGGCAAGCCCAAGGGCGTCGTCAGCAGGCAGGACCTGCTGGCGTTCCTGGCGAAGGACGCGGCGGGCGGCGGCCAGTCGTAGCGACCCCGGGCCCGCCGGTCGCCGGTGCGGAGTCGCGGACGCGGCCGTGCGGGTCTTCTGCCGCGGGCTTCGCGAAAACGGTACGAGCGCGACACGTGCGCGCAGCACCGGCTTGACACGGGGGATCGCCGAGGTGAGCCCAGAAGGGTCCACGGGATGATCGTGAAGCCCCGAGCGCCCGGATTCACCTTCGGCGGCGGGCCGCAGGGTCGGGCTCGGCGACGTGCTGGGCGACGGCGTCGACGCCAGGCCGGGCATAACGCTCCAGGAACCGTACGGAGGCGTGGCGGGAGCGGGAGCGGGCCGGGGGGCATCGGCGTTGAGGTGCCGTCAGCCCGTTCGATTGCCACCCGTCCGTTCCTTCCAGCTCTGGCCCCGTACACGCGTAGACCTCACCCCGCCCGCTCGTGATCAGGCTCGGTCGAACACGCGAGGCCATCCACGGGGTGCCGGAGAGACCGTATCGGTGGTGCCGCAGCAAATCCGGCATTTACGGCGGCACCACCCGGAGGGCACCAGGCGATGGAAGTCTGATGAGCCCACCCCTGAAGCCGAATCACCGCTGCTGCCCGGACAGGCCCTCGTCGGCGCTGCACTTCATGCCTCTCCTCCCCGGGTACTCTTGACACTCGACTATTCTGAATTTCAGACTAGTCGTGATCTTAGGGAGGGTCGATGCATGGGCGACATCCAGCCCGCATGGCTCCGCGCCGTCCTGCCGCTGTGCCTTCTGGCCACACTGGAGCGCGGAGAGAGTTACGGATACGCGCTGTTCCAGCAGCTCGAAGAATCGGGACTCGGCACCGTCAAGGGTGCCGTGCTGTATCCGGCACTGACGCGGCTCGCCGACGACGGCGCGGTGGAGGTCCGATGGGCCCCCGGAGCGGGCGGGCCTGGCCGGAAGTACTACCGGCTGACCGACGCGGGGCGGGAGCGGCTGGCGCGGGAGCGCCGGGCGTGGCAGGAGTTCCGCACGGCGATCGACGCGACGGCGATGCTCCCGGCAGGGGCCCCTGCCGCACCCCATGAACAGGAGAACCGATGACGAAGACCACGGCCGGGACCCGGCAGGGCGACAGTGGCCACGCTGCCTGGGCCGACAAGCTGGAACTGGACCTCGTCCTCGTCCACGGAGTGCCGCGCGAGCTCGTGAACCGTGTGCGGGAGGAGGTCGCCCATGCGGTGACCGAAACGGGGCAGTCGGCGGAGGAACTCTTCGGCCCCGCCGAGGAGTACGCCACTGCGGTGGCCGCCGAACGGGTCGACGCCGGGCCCCGCAGCACGCGTGACTTCGAAGGCAGGACAGCAGCCACGCATTTCCGGCAGGGCATGGTGGCAGGAGGCATCGCCGTCCTGATCATGGCGGCGGTGGGAACTTTCGGTGATGAGGAGCGCTCCGGCGCCTCGGTTCTCCTCCTGTCCCTCTCCGCCTCCGTACTCATGGCAGCCGGCTTCGCGGTCCTCCCCGCCCTGCGCGCGGCCGGACGGACTCGGACCGCCTGGCTCTATGGCAGCGGTGCCGCCGTCATCGCCGCTGCCGGCATCTGTTTGGCGTTCCTCCCTGCGGCCCGGGACGCGCACTCCCTCGTGTTCCCGCCGTTCGCGGCAGCCGGGTTCGCGCTGCTGCTCGGGGCCCTGGGGCTGGCCATACCCGAGCGGGTGGTGAGCCGGTGGTTCTCCCCTGGCGAGGGCCGACGGCTCGACAATGAGCAATGGTTGTGCCGGCTGGGCGAGTTGCTGTACGGGCGGCACGGCCTCCCCAGGCGTACGGCGCAGCAGCACGTGACCGAAGCACGGGAGCACCTGGCAGCCACAGGCCGCGCCGCACAGCAGGAACTCGGCCAGGTGGAGATCTATGCCATGAACCTGACCGACGGCCCGGTACGCGAAGTCCGGCGGGTTCGCCACCAGTTCCTCGGTTCCCTCTCCAGCACGGCCGCCTTCGCGGTGCTGTTCGCCCTCACACTGGCGGACTCGGACAGCGGCGGTGCGGCGCCCTGGGTTCACGCGGTGCTTTTCGTCTGCTCCGGCGCCTTGGCTGTCACCTTTCTCCGGAGGATGAGGGCCCGGTGAACCACGCCGGCCAACGCTGACCGTCCTCACCACCAAGGCCCCACGTCCGGGGACGATCGGTCCCGGGTGCGCCGTCACAGCGCACCCGGGTCCGCGTCCGGCGGCGCCAGCGGTGCTGATCCAGCGTCAGTACTGTGCAGCGGGCAGGTGTGGGTGCGGCGGGCCCCGCGACACTTCCGTGCTTCGTATCCCGTGCCCCGCGTTTCTTTCTTCCGTCGCCCCTGTACCCGTGCCGCGTCTGTATTTCCCCCGCCGCGCCTTCTCCCGCCGCCCCGTCCGGGCCGGTTCGGTCCCCAGGCGGGCTCAGTCGTCCCAGTCGGACTTCGAGTGGCCGGAACGACGCCGGAACCAGGGCCAGTCGCGGGCCGCGTGCACGGCGTTGACGCCGATGATGCCGAGCCAGGCGATGATCAGGCCCTCGGTGTGCGAGGCCGCGGCGGCGATCGCCGACAGTGGAATGGCCAGGATCAGCGAGATGATCGCGAAGCCGTAGCGCTCCCCGAAACCGCCCAGGGGCTGCGGCTGACGTGCCCCCCTGGCGACGCTCACCTGCTGCTCGGCGAGATGACGTCGCACGCGCCGGTCCAGGGTGGTGTCGAGCCGCTGCTCCACCTTCTCCAGGAACGACTCGACGAGCGCGGACTCGTAATCCGAACCCAGCTCGCTACGGGCGTGCAGGGTGGCGTCGAGTTCGGTCTTGAGCTCCGGGTCTCGGGTTTCCATGACTCTCACGGTACGAACCGGCAGGTTTGCGGGCAGTGGGGCTATCCCCCCTCTTTCCCTCCTCGTCCTTCCGCTGCGAGCCTTGCGGCCGTTCCACTGCGCGTACCGGCCCGGATCGGCGCCCGGAATCCGCTTGCAGCACCGGCCGAAAAGGGGCTGGTCGTGGAAGCCGGACGCGACGTCCACGAGGCGCGGCTCCATCCCGTCCAACAGCCGCCGGGCGAGGTCCACCCGACGGCGGACGGCAGCGACCCGGCGGCGTCCGTCCGCACCGCCGGGCCTGCCGGGCCCACAGGTCACCGTCGGCGTCCCGTCCGGGCCCTGCTGCATATGGACATGCAGGCGCCTTGCTGGCTGAATGGTTTTGTCGGCGCCGGACTGTGGTGCGACGGATCTACCGAGGGGACAGCATGAGCGGGAGCAACCCGGCCGCGCGGTTGCAGCAGCTCTTCGAAGGGCGTCGGCTCACACCCACCCAGCGGCGGATCGCGCACTGGATGGTGCGCAGGGCCGGGGACGTCCCGTTCCTGTCGAGCGTGGAGCTGGCCGAGCTCGCCGGGGTCAGTCAGCCGTCCGTCACCCGGTTCGCGGTGGCGCTCGGCTTCGACGGCTATCCGGCGCTCCGCAAGCACCTGCGGGAGGTCGCCCCCGCCGGACCCGGTCCGGGCGGCGGTGACGACACGTACAACGAGTACCAGCAGGCCGTCCTGGGCGAGATCGAGAACCTCCGGCACCTGGCCGATCTGCTCGCCGACCCCGCGCCCGTCGAACGCGCGGGCAGGATGCTGGCGGCCTCCCGGCCGCTGCCGGTGCTGGGGCTGCGGGCCGCCTCCTCGCAGGCTCGCGGGTTCGGGTACTTCGCGGCCAAGGTCCACCCCGACGTCCGGGTGCTCGACGAGGGCGGCAGCATGCTGCACGACCGGATCGACGCGGCCCGCCGGGCGGGCGCCACGGCCCTGATCTGCTTCGCGCTGCCCCGGCACCCGAAGGAGGTCGTCGACGCGCTCGGTCACGCGCGGGAACAGGGACTGGCCGTCGTCTCGGTCGCGGACTCCGCCTTCGCTCCCGTCGCGAAGTTCAGCGATCTGCTGATCCCGGCGGCCGTCGGCACCGGGCTCGCCTTCGACACCGCGTGCGCGCCCATGCTGCTGGGCCGGGTGCTGCTGGAGGCCATGTGCGACGGCCTGCCCGACGCGCAGGCACGGCTGGAGGAGTTCGACGCGCGGGCGGCGGCGCGGGGACTCTTCGTCGAGTGACGTCCCGGCCGTCCCGACGCGGTGCGCACCGGGCGCCGGACGATCGGGTCATGCTCGGACTGCTGCCGGGAACGGGGGTGGCGCTGCCGGGTGGGGCCGGGCTGCTGCGGTTCGGGGCGGGCCCCGATGAGGCCCGTGCCCGGTTGTCGGCCGCCGCGCCCGAGACGCACGGAGGACTCCAGTGCGGGGCGCCGACCCTCGCGGACTACTCCGAACCACGCCACGCCCATGCCGCCTGGCTCGACGGCCTTGTCTTCCAGCCCGACTGGAACGTTGTGGCCCTGTTCGACGGGCTCCAGGTGACCCTGGCCGCAGGCGGCCCGGGCGCGGCGGACAGGCTTGCCCGTGTCGAGGTCCAGTGTGTGACGGCACCGCGCCCGGCGTCGGGGGAGGGCGCCGCGTGCGTGGTGTGGGACGGCGTCGATCTGTTCGGGCACTCGGCCGAGGAGGTCCTCTCCGTGCTCCCGGAAGCCGTGCCGCTGCCGGACCCGGCGGCGGGCGGGCCGGCGGGGTCGGCGGTGGGTGCGGTCGTGGAGGTGGCTGTGCCGCGGCTCGGGCTGCGCCTCGGCAGGAACGGTCCGGACAGTCCCGGATGGAGCCGGCTCACCCTGACTGCGGACGAGTTCGCGGGATGGTCGGGATGCTGCCCGGGACGTCTTCGTTGCGAGGCGGGCGGCGACGGCCTGGTGGGGATCCTGTACTGAACGGCGAGGGTCACGCATGGGGATCACGTGGGCCGGACGCCCCGCCGGCCCTCGCGATTTCTCAGGCCCCCTTCATGCGCGGCCACTAGCCTCCGGGCCGGGGGACCAGAAGGAGCCGTGAGCGAGAGGAGCAAGGACGTGGGGCGCGGAGCGCAGTCGTTGGCGAGAGTGGCCGTGGTCGTACGGGCCGGGGCGGCGCCGCTGTGGTGGTCGGGGCTGCTCGCCGCGGCCGTCGGAGCCGCAGTGCCCGGGGTCACCGGGCGGCGGATCGGGTTGCTGGCCGGAGCGGCGCTGTTCCTGATCACGGCGGCCGCGGTGGCGCTCGTACGCGGTCGGCGTTACGCGCAACTGGCCGGCGGCGCCACCCGGGCCGGACGGTCCGACTTCCTCCAGGACCGGGCCGTGACCGTACGCGACTGGCGGCGACGGCACCGGTGGTGGCTGCTCGGGGCGTTCGTCGTGGCGGTGGCGAGCGCGTTCCTGCTGCCCGGAGCCGGTGGGCTGGTGCTCGCGGGGGCGGGCGCCGGGCTCTGGATCAAGGCCCTCCGGATCGGGCAGCGCGAGGGCCGGGACGACGTCCTGTACTGGGTGCGGACCGACCGGGTGAAGCGCGGGCGGCCCGCGGGCAAGCAGGTGGAGGAGTACCGGACGACCGGGCCGATGGCGGGCGACGCCAGGCCCGGCGGGGCTCGGCGCCACCACTGAGGCCGCACGCCCCTCGGGCCGGACCGCCGGACCGTTGTGCCGCCGACGCGAGGACTGTTGACTACGAGTATTCAGGACACCAGGATGTGAATAGGAGGCTTACATTCACGAGGAGGCGTCGCCATGTCAGGACCCCGACCGGTACGGGCACCGCGCGGTACGGAACTGAGCGCCCTGGGATGGCAGCAGGAGGCCGCCCTCCGGATGCTCCAGAACAACCTGGATCCCGAGGTCGCCGAGCATCCCGACAAGCTCGTCGTCTACGGCGGCACCGGCAAGGCGGCCCGTGACTGGCGCTCGTTCGACGCGATGGTGCGCACGCTGCGGACGCTCAAGCAGGACGAGACGATGCTCGTCCAGTCCGGGCGCCCGGTCGGCGTCATGCAGACACACGAATGGGCGCCGCGCGTACTGATCGCCAACTCCAACCTGGTGGGCGACTGGGCGAACTGGGAGGAGTTCCGCCGCCTGGAGGCGCTCGGGCTCACCATGTACGGCCAGATGACCGCCGGATCGTGGATCTACATCGGCACCCAGGGCATTCTCCAGGGCACGTACGAGACGTTCGCCGCCGTCGCCGCCAAGAAGTTCGGCGGAACGCTCGCCGGAACCATCACGCTCACCGCGGGGCTCGGCGGCATGGGCGGCGCCCAGCCGCTCGCCGTGACCATGAACGACGGCGTCGCGATCTGCATCGACTGCGACCCGCGCGCCATCGAGCGCCGGATCGAGCACCGCTACCTGGACGTGCGCGCCGACTCCCTCGAACACGCGCTCCAGCTCGCCGTCGAGGCCCGCGACGCCCGCAGGCCGCTCTCCATCGGCCTGCTGGGCAACGCGGCGGAGCTGCTGCCGCGCATGCTCGCCGAGGGCGCACCGATCGACATCGTCACCGACCAGACCAGTGCGCACGACCCGCTCTCGTACCTGCCGATCGGCGTCGACTTCGACGACATGGCCTCGTACGCGGCCAAGGACCCGGCGGGCTTCACCACGCGCGCCCGGGAGTCGATGGCCCGGCACGTCGAGGCGATGGTCGGGTTCATGGACGCCGGGGCCGAGGTCTTCGACTACGGCAACTCGATCCGGGGCGAGGCCCGACTCGCGGGCTACGAGCGGGCGTTCGCGTTCCCCGGCTTCGTACCGGCCTACATCCGGCCGCTGTTCTGCGAGGGCAAGGGCCCGTTCCGCTGGGCCGCGCTGTCCGGCGAGGCGTCCGACATCCACAAGACCGACAAGGCGATCCTCGACCTCTTCCCGGAGAACGAGTCGCTGCGCCGCTGGATCACGATGGCCGGTGAACGCGTCCACTTCCAGGGACTGCCCGCCCGGATCTGCTGGCTCGGCTACGGCGAGCGCGACCGGGCCGGCGAGCGGTTCAACGACATGGTCGCCTCCGGCGAACTGGCCGCCCCGCTGGCGATCGGCCGCGATCACCTCGACTGCGGCTCGGTGGCCTCCCCGTACCGCGAGACCGAGGCCATGCTCGACGGCTCCGACGCGATCGCCGACTGGCCGCTGCTGAACGCCATGGTCAACGTGGCCTCCGGCGCGTCCTGGGTCTCCCTGCACCACGGTGGCGGGGTCGGCATGGGCCGCTCCATCCACGCCGGACAGGTGACCGTCGCCGACGGCACCCCGCTGGCGGGCGAGAAGATCCGCCGGGTCCTCACCAACGACCCGGGCATGGGTGTCATCCGGCACGTCGACGCCGGATACGACATCGCGGAGTCCGTCGCCGCCGAGAAGGGCGTGCGCGTGCCGATGACGGAGGGCGACCAGTGAACCGCCCGCCCGGCGCCGAAGCCGGCGCGCACCCCCGTGCGGGTGCGGGGCTGGGCGCAGGCGCGCGCGAGGCCGTGCAGCGGGCGCCGGGCACGGCCGTAGGCGACGACTCGTCGTTCCACGCCATGTGGCGCGAACTCCTGCCGGTCGGCCGGCATCCGGACAGCGGCGGCTACCGCCGCTACGCCTGGACCGGCGCCGACGCCGAGTGCCGTGCCTGGTTCCGGGCCCAGGCCGAGGCGCGCGGGCTCACCTACGAGGTCGACCGCAACGGCAACCAGTGGGCCTGGCTCGGCGACCCGCTGGCCGGGGACGCCGTCGTCACCGGCTCGCACCTCGACTCCGTGCCGGACGGCGGCGCCTTCGACGGGCCGCTCGGTGTCGTCTCCTCCTTCGCCGCGCTCGATGAACTCCGGCGCAGAGGAGCGCAGTTCACCCGGCCTGTGGCCGTCACCAACTTCGGTGACGAGGAAGGGGCCCGCTTCGGGCTCGCCTGCGTGGGCTCCCGGCTCAGCGCCGGGCAGTTGACCGTCGAGGCGGCGCACCGGCTCCGCGACGGCGACGGCATCAGCCTGCCGCAGGCCATGGAGGCGGCCGGACACGACCCCGGCACCATCGGCCCCGACCCCGAACGGCTCGCCCGTATCGGCGCGTTCGTCGAACTCCACGTCGAGCAGGGGCGCGCCCTCGACCTCACCGGCGACCCGGTCGGCATCGCCTCCGCGATCTGGCCGCACGGGCGTTGGAGGTTCGACTTCCGGGGCGAGGCCAACCACGCCGGCACCACCCGGCTGGCCGACCGGCGCGACCCGATGCTCACGTACGCCGAGACCGTGCTGGCCGCCCGCCGCGAGGCGGAACTCGCCGGAGCCGTCGCCACGTTCGGCAAGGTCGCCGTCGAGCCGAACGGCGTCAACGCCATCCCCTCCCTCGTCCGGGGCTGGCTCGACTCCCGCGCCGCCGACCAGGACCGCCTGGACGCCGTGGTCGACGGCATCGAGCGCGCCGCCCGGGGCCACGCCGAGCGGGCCGGTATCGACCTCGACGTCGTACGCGAGTCCTTCACGCCCGTCGTGGAGTTCGAGCACGCCCTGCGCGACGAGATCGGGAAGATCCTCGCGGAGCGCGGCGGCCCCGCGCGCGACGCCGGTCGCGCCGTGCCCGTCCTCGGGACCGGCGCCGGACACGATGCGGGTATTTTGTCCGCTTCGGTCCCGACCGCCATGCTGTTCGTACGGAACCCCACCGGGATCTCGCACTCGCCGGCCGAGCACGCCGCCGAGGACGACTGCGTGGCCGGGGTGATCGCACTCGCCGACGTACTGGAGGGTCTCGCGTGCCGCTGACGACACGGCCGACGCAGCCGACGGGCGGACCCGTCACCGAGACGTACTGGCTGTCCCACGCCTGGCTCGGCACCCACGTCGAGCAGAATGTGGCGCTGGACGTGTCCGGCGGGGTCGTCGCGGACGTCCGCACCGGCGTCACCGCCCCGCCGCCGGGCTCCACCGTGCTGCGCGGGCTCACCCTCCCCGGGCTCGCCAACACCCACTCGCACGCCTTCCACCGCGCCCTGCGCTCCACCGTCCAGGTCGGCTCCGGCACGTTCTGGACCTGGCGCGAGACCATGTACCAGGTCGCCTCCCGGCTCACCCCCGACTCGTACTTCGACCTGGCCCGGGCCGTGTACGCCGAAATGGCCCTGGCCGGCATCACCGCCGTCGGCGAATTCCACTATCTGCACCACGCCCCGGGCGGCACCCCCTACGACAACCCCAACGCGATGGGCGAGGCGCTGATCGCGGCGGCGGGCGAGGCCGGCATCCGGATCACGCTGCTGGACACCGCCTATCTCGCCGCCGGGTTCGACAGCGGGCCCGACCGCTACCGGCGGCCCGACCCGCACCAGCTCCGGTTCTCCGACGCCACCGCGGACGCCTGGGCCGAACGCGCCTCCCTCCTCAAGGGCGGCGACCACGCCCTGATCGGCGCGGCCGTCCACTCCGTGCGCGCCGTCCCCGCCGCGCAGCTCGCCACCGTGGCCGCCTGGGCCGAGGAACGACGGGCCCCGCTCCACGTCCACCTCTCCGAACAGCCCGCGGAGAACGAGGCGTGCCTCGCGGCCCACGGACGCACCCCCACCCGGCTCCTCGCCGACCACGGGGTGCTCGGCCCCCGTACCACCGGCATCCACAACACCCACCTCACCGCCGAGGACATCACCCTCCTCGGCTCCTCGGGGACAGGCACCTGCATGTGCCCCACCACGGAGCGCGACCTCGCCGACGGAATCGGCCCGGCCGTCGCCCTTCAGCGGGCCGGTTCGCCGCTCTCCCTCGGCAGCGACAGCCACGCCGTGATCGACCTCTTCGAGGAGGCCCGGGCGATGGAACTCCACGAACGCCTGCGCACCCGGACCCGCGGCCACTGGACGGCGGCGGCCCTGCTGCGTGCGGCGACCGCCGACGGACACGCCGCACTCGGTCGGCCCGGGGCGGGCGTCCTCGAACCCGGCGCCCCCGCCGATCTGACGACCGTCGCCCTGGATTCCGTCAGAACGGCGGGACCGGTGCCACGGCTGGCCGCCGAAGCGGTCGTATTCGCCGCCTCCGCCGCCGATGTACGGCACACGGTCGTGGCAGGCCGGCACATCGTCCGCGACGGGCGCCACACCCTGGTCGAGGACGTGCCCGGAGCGCTCGCCTCGGCGATCTCCGCACTGCACCGCTGAGAGCCCGTCGGGTGACCTTCGCCCGATCAGAGGTCGCCCGACAGGTTCTGAGCCCGGCGGCCCCGGGGACGGCGGCTCCCGGAGCGCCTCCGACGGGCCCCGGGCCACCGCCCCCAAAATCGCCAATGGCTCCGGGGGCGGTGGCGGTCCCCGGCCCGCCGCCTGCGGCGCCCCCCGGACCGCCACCGCCCCCGGCACCGCGACGCGGGCCGCCCCCCACCCCCGCCGGACGAGTGCCCCGCGCGGCCCCCCGCCCGCCCGGCACACCCCCCGACGAGCCGCCCCGCACACCCCTACAGAAGGAGAGCAGTCGCCCGATGACGACGACCGCCATCACCCACATCGCCGGCCTGGTCACCAACGACCCCTCCCTCGGTACGGATTCCCCCCTGGGTCTGATCCAGGACGCGGCCGTCGTCATCGACGGCGACCGGGTCGTCTGGACCGGTGGATCAAGCAAAGCACCCGCCACTGACAACGTGGTCGACGCGGGCGGCCGGGCCATGATCCCCGGCTTCGTCGACTCCCACTCCCACCTCGTGTTCGCGGGCGACCGCACCGAGGAGTTCAACGCCCGGATGTCCGGCCGCCCCTACAGCGCGGGCGGCATCAGGACCACGGTCGCCGCCACCCGCGCCGCCACCGACGACGAGCTCTCCGCCAACGTCGCCCGCTACCTCGCCGAGGCGCTGCGCCAGGGCACTACCACCTTCGAGACCAAGTCCGGCTACGGCCTGACCGTCGAGGACGAAGCCCGCGCGCTGCGCATCGCCGCCCGGCACACCGAGGAGGTCACCTTCCTCGGTGCCCACGTCGTCCCCGCGGACTACGCCGACGACCCGGCCGGCTACGTCGACCTGGTCACCGGGGCGATGCTCGACGCCTGTGCCCCGTACGCCCGCTGGGTCGACGTCTTCTGCGAGAGGGGCGCCTTCGACGGCGACCAGGCCCGGGCCGTGCTCGCCGCGGGCCGGGCCAGGGGACTGCACCCCCGCGTCCACGCCAACCAGCTCGGGCACGGGCCCGGCGTCCAGCTCGCCGTCGAACTCGACGCCGCCTCCGCCGACCACTGCACCCATCTCACCGACGCGGACGTCGACGCCCTCGCCCAGGGGAACACCGTCGCCACCCTGCTGCCCGGCGCCGAGTTCTCCACCCGCGCCGCCTGGCCCGACGCCCGCCGGCTCCTCGACGCAGGGGCCACCGTCGCGCTCTCCACCGACTGCAACCCCGGCTCGTCGTTCACGTCGTCGCTGCCCTTCTGCATCGCCCTCGCGGTGCGCGACATGGGCATGACGCCGGACGAGGCCGTGTGGTCCGCCACGGCGGGCGGAGCGGCGGCGCTGCGCCGTACGGACATCGGACGCATCGCCCCCGGCGCCCGCGCCGACCTGGTCCTCCTCGACGCTCCCAGCCACGTCCACCTCGCCTACCGGCCGGGCGTCCCGCTGACCCACGCGGTCTGGCGCCGCGGCGAACGCGTCGTCTGAGCCGAGGAGCCGGGGCCGAGGAGCTGGGCCGATGAGTCCGGGCCGGGAAACCTGAGGCGAGCAGTCCGGGCGAGGAGCCCGAGCCGGGGACCTCGGGCCGAGAGCCTCGGCCGGGGAGCGCTGAGCGGGAGGACGTTCCAGGTCGGCAGACATGCGGAAGGACCCGCCCGGCGACGGGCGGGTCCTTCCGCAAAGGGGCCGCAGCGGTGCTCCGCGCGGGCACGCGTGACGTGCCCGCTCACTCCTCCAGCGTCAGGCCCTTCCGGAGCCTGGACAGCGTGCGGGAGAGCAGGCGCGACACATGCATCTGGGAGATGCCCAGTTCCTCGCCGATCTCCGACTGCGTCATGTTGGCGACGAACCGGAGCGAGAGGATCTTGCGGTCGCGGCACGGCAGCGAGGCGATCATCGGCTTCAGGGACTCGACGTACTCGATGCCTTCGAGTCCGTGGTCCTCATAGCCGATGCGGTCCGCCAGCGCGCCCTCGTGCTCGTCCTCCTCGGGCTTGGCGTCCAGCGAGCTCGCGGTGTACGCGTTGCTCGCGGCCATGCCCTCGACGACCTCGTCGTGGGTGATGCCGAGGCGGTCGGCGAGTTCGCCCACGGTGGGCGAGCGGTCCAGTTGCTGGGCGAGCTCGTCGCCCGCCTTGGCCAGGTCGAGCCGCAGCTCCTGAAGGCGGCGTGGTACGCGCACGGACCAACTGGTGTCGCGGAAGAAGCGCTTGATCTCGCCGACGATGGTCGGCATCGCGAACGTCGGGAACTCCACGCCCCGGCTGAGCTCGAAGCGGTCGATCGCCTTGATCAGGCCGATGGTGCCGACCTGGATGATGTCCTCCATCGGTTCGCTGCGTGAGCGGAACCGGGAGGCGGCGAACTTGACCAGGGCCAGGTTCAGTTCGACGAGGGTATTGCGGACGTACGAGTACTCGTGGGTGCCCTCTTCGAGGGATTCGAGCCGCTCGAAGAGCGTTTTCGACAGGGCCCTGGCATCCAGTGGCTCCACCTCGTCGAACGGGGGGATCTCGGGAAGTCCTTCGAGACCGTCGGTGACGCGGTGGGGGGCGGCGGACCGGTGGTCGACGCGGTCGGTTCCACTGCCGTCGACGGCATCCGTGGTCGTGCGGGTGCTGCCGTCGCGCGCGCCGTCCGTAGCGGTCGCGGCAGGGGAGTCTGAGTGGGTCAGTCCCACAGAAGGTGCTGACGTCGCGTCGGGGGTACGCGGTTCGTCGAGCCGGGGTGACATGGTCTCCTCCATCGTTCTCGGCATATGGCTGCCGATGCCCATACGTGTTCCTGCGGTGAAGCGGCGCCTCCGAAGCCGTTCGTGTTGGGGGGTGTCCCTCTACCCTTACCCGGTTCGGATAGAGAGTTACAAGCGCCAAATGATGCTATATGTCCGAATTGTTGAGGTCTTCGGCTACCACGTGGCGTACGGAACGCGTACTGTTTCAAGGGCGTCGACGACGACTACGACGAATCTGCGCACGCGGAGATGCGAGCGGTGACCGCAGGCAGCGACGAACGGCGAAGAGGGACGGGCATGGACCGCGGGACGGTCGGCAGTGCGAACCGGGGTCGGCTTCAGGTCGAGACCCGTACCGAAAAGGACAGCGAGATCGTGACGCCGGTGGGTGAGCTGGATCACCACACGGCCGATCTGCTGCGGGAACCTCTGGAGAGCGCGGTCGAGCAGGGGCGCGCGCGTCTGGTGATCGACTGTTCGCGACTCGAATTCTGTGATTCCACCGGGCTCAACGTGCTGCTCGGTGCCCGGCTCAAGGCGGAGGCGGCCGGGGGAGGGGTCCATCTGGCCGGCATGCAGCCGGTGGTGGCGCGGGTCTTCGAGATCACCGGGGCCGAGGCGGTCTTCACCGTCCACGACTCCCTGGATGCGGCCCTGGGCGCGTGACCGCGGGGTGGGGGGCGACGGTGTGTGTTTCGTGACACGTCCTTCCGCGGCCGGTCTTCTCGTGGCGTGCTCTTCCGTATGTCGGCCCTGCGGGGCCTGTCGTGCCGGTCCTTCCCGTCCTGCCGGTCTTCGCGGGGTCTGTCCCCAGGGCCGTCTTCCCGAGGGTCGTCATTCCGTGAGTCGCGGCTGCGCGGTGTGCCGTTCCGGGATGCGTCGCCCCGTGGTGTGTCGTTCCATGGCGCGCGCCCCGTCACGCGTGTCCCGGGGGCCTCGGGGGGATTCATGTGTTGCCCGTGTCACGCGGTTCGCGCGGACGAAATGGGTGTTGTCACGAATCGGCCGGGCAGAAGAGTCCTGATGGAGCGGTATGTGACCGCGCGTACGGCATACGTGTAGGTGCTGCGGCCGTAGGTGCTGTATTTCTACGTGCTGTATTTCTCTGTATCCGTACGTGCTGCAACCGCTCGTGCTCGGTACTGGTAACTGTTCGATGGCGACATGGTGAATCGGTGAGGTGAAGCGCTGATGAGCACCACCCGGCAGCATCCGCCGGGCGACCTCGGCCGCGAGCCGGAGGGCGCCGGCGTGGACGCGGACGCGGGCGTCGGCGCGGCTTCCTCCGATGCGGCCGGGCGGCAGTGGCGTACGTTGCCGCTGCGGGGGGTCGGCGGCGTCGTGCCGACGGCTCGTGACTTCGCCCGTCAGGCGCTCCACGAATGGGGCTGGCTCCCCGCGTCGAGCGCGGACGGGCGGGCCGCGGCCGAGGACGTCCTGCTGGTCGTCTCCGAACTCGTCACCAACGCCTGCCTGCACGCGGAGGGCCCGGAGGAGATCCGTATCGCCCATGCGGCGAAGGTGTTGCGGGTGGAGGTCGTCGACGCGGGCGCCGGACAGCCCGCGCCGCGCACGCCGCACCGGGCCGGACGGCCGGGCGGGCACGGCATGTTCATCGTCCAGCGGCTCTGTCTGGACTGGGGCGTGCTACGGGTCCCGGGCCGGCCCGGCAAGACGGTCTGGGCGGAACTGGCGGCCCCCGCCTGACGCCGTGACGGGGCGTACGCCGCCGGAGGCCCACCAAGTCTCCCCCGGGGCGCGAGCCCCGCATCCGCACTCAAAGAGCGCGCCGGATCGGCGCGCTCTTTGTCTTCCCTCCGTCAGGCGCCCGGCGTACCTTGAGCGCCCATCTGATGTGTCGTCAGCAACTCGCGTCGCATCGAAGAAGACGCGTGGCGACTTCCGGCATGAGGGGAACGACAAGGTGTCCTACCAGAAGCGAACAGCTCTCGCGCTGGCGTCCGCGCTGGCGGGCACGGTGGTGCTGATGGCCGCCCCCGCCGCCCACGCCACGGTCGTGGACGTCGACTACCGGTGCAAGACCCCGATCGGTGACAAGGGGGCCGTGTCCCCCATCGACATCAAGGGCGTGAAGAGCGGCGGCGGTTACCGGCTCACGATGTCCTTCCAGAAGGGCGTCTCGTCCAGCCCCGTCGAACTCGGCAAGGGGGCGATGAGCCCCAGCGCGGTGATCGAGGTGAGCGGTGCCGACCAGGGGGAGGTACGGGTCTCCGGGCCGCCGAACGCCGAGGCCATTGCCGCCAACTCCCCGATCAAGATAGGTGACTTGTCGGGCACGTACACCCCGAAGAAGAGCGGCAAGGTCGACTTCACCGCCGGTGTGCTCACCATCAAGGCGCTCGGTACGACCACGACCTGCACGCCCTCCAACAGCCCCGGGCCCTCGCTCCGGCTCGATGTGACGGCCGCGGGCAGCACGGGCGGGGCGGGCAGCACGGGGAACACCTCGGACGACGGTGGCCAGTTGCCGAAGACCGGGCCGCTCGACTCGGCGATGGCGCTCGGCATGCTCGGCGGCACCGTGCTGCTGACCGGTGCCGCCGGGGTGCTCTGGCTGACCCGGCGCGGGCAGGGAGCCGTCGGCCGTTAGGCCCCGCCGTCGAACTGCCGTCTGCCGTAGGACGCCGGGCACGGCCTGGCGGCCCTGCCCGGTCGAGCCAGTCGCCCTCGTGCACCAGGGAGCCGCCATGCCGTCGTCGACCGGCCACGCCGCCCGACTCGCCCTCGCCCTCACGCTGTTCACCCTTGCCACGGCCCCGGTGGCCGGTGCGCAACCCCGCACACCTGCCGCACCACCGGCCGCGCCGCCGGGTGCCGCCGCCTGGACGGCGCGGCCCGTGGCAGGCGGGTCCGGGGGGAGCGGGGGCAGGCCGTACTTCTACCTGGAGGGGCCGCCCGGAGCCGTCCTGCAGGACCGGCTCTCCGTCACCAACCCCGGTACGGCCCCGGTCACCGTACGGCTGCGCGGCGTCGACGCGTACCACGCCGAGGACGGCGGCCGCACGGTGCGCGACGGCGGGAAGGCCACCGGAACCGGGGCGGGCACCGGCGCCGGTGCCTGGCTGCGGACCGCCGCCGCGAAGGTGGTCGTGCCGGCCCGCACCCGCGCCGAGGTGCCGTTCTCCGTGACGGTGCCGACGGGCGCCGCACCGGGTGACCACTCCGGCGCGATCGTCGCGCAGAGCGGGGACCGCTCGGTGGGCGTACGGGTGCGACTGCGCGTCGGCGGGCCGACGTTGGCGGCGCTCACCGTCGAGGACGTCACCGTGGCCGCGAAGGCCGTCCGCTACACGCTGGTCAACCGCGGCAACACCGTTCTGGTCCCGCGGATCACCGTGAGCGCCGACGGGGTGTTCGGTGCGCTGCTGCGACGCGGCGCCCGCACGCTGCCGGTGGAACTGCCGCCCGGGCGGCGCGTCACGCTCACCGAACCGTGGCGGGACGCCCCGGCCCTCGACTCGGTGACGGTACGGCTGCGCGTCACGGCGGCCGGCGGCGCGCACGACGAGGCGTCGGCGCGCGCCCGTTTCGTCTCCTGGGCGCCGCTGTCGGGTGGGGCGCTGTCGCTCCTGGCCGTCGCCGCCGCGGCGGCGTACGCGTACCGGCGGCGACGCGGGAACCGGCGCACGCGGGGCCTGGGACGGCTGTCGGCGGGCGGCGGCGCGCCGGATCCCGCCTCGCACGAGGACGGTTCGCCCGGACGGCCTCCGGGCGGTCAACGCGCTCGCGACGCACGCTCATTGACGAAGACGGGAACGGGAGGGGAATCGTGACCGGACGGGCCGGACCGGCGACAGTTGGGCACCACCGGAGGGGCGGGCACCGGTGGGGCGCCGTGGCTCTCCTCGTGCTGCTGCCCGTCCTGCTGGTGCTCCCCCTTGCTTCCGCGGCCACCGGAGCGAGCGGCAGGGCGGAGGCGAAACCCGCGGTCACCCTCTCCCAGCGGCAGGCGGGCAAGGGCGGCGACATCACCGTGAAGGGCAGCGGATGGCGTCCCGGCGCACTGCTGATGCTGCTGATCTGTGGCCGGTCCACACCGGAACGCGGCGTGATCGGCGGCACCAACTCGTGTGCCAACACCGAGGGACGTGCCGTCACCACCGGAACCGACGGCGGCTTCACCAAGAAGATGCCGGTGGCCGAGCCGCCCGTGCCCTGCCCGTGCGTGGTGCACGTCGCCACCGTGACCGGTGAACAGGCCACCGCCGACGCGGTGTTCGTCGTGGCCGGGCACCCGGTCGCCGCGTTGCCGAAGGAGACCGGCGGCAGGCTCGCGGTGCTGGCCACCACCCGGCTGGAGGGGGACAGCGGGATCCTCACCTGGTTCGGCGCACCGCCCGCCCGGCGTCTGGTCTTCACTGTCGGCAACCTCGGCACCGCCCCGGTCGAGGATCCGGTCTTCCGGATCGGCACCGCGCACGGCGTGTTCGCCCCCGAGTGGGAGGAACGGGAGTGGCGCGGCACCGTCGGGCCCGGCCGCAAGGCGCGGATCGAGTTGCCGGTCGAACTGGCGGCGGGCGCCCACGGCGACTACCAGATCTCGCTGGAGTACGGCGGCAAGGTGCTGGCGGAGCAGCCGTGGGGGGTCGGCCGCCCCTGGGGCGTCACCCTTTTCTGGATCCTGCTGTGCGTCGTGGTGCCGGCCGCCGTGTTCCGGATCGGCTTGGCGATCGTCGACAAGGCACGGCCCCGCGCCGTGAGCCCCCCGGCCCGCTCCCGGCGCCGCCGCCAGGCGCGCGCGATCGCCGCGGCCACGCGTGGACGAGGGGCGCGCCGCGCGCCGGGTCCCGCGCCGAACTCCACGGACGCGCCCGCGTCCGCTTCGGACTCCTCGCCCACCACCACGGCGGCGCTGCCGTGGTTCACACCGGATTCCGCACCGTCAGGCAACACACGGACGACGAAGGGACATTCGTGAGTACGCAACGGAGAACGGTCGCGGCGGGAGTCGCGATGATGCTCGGCGGCGCGGGCATGCTGATGGCCGCGGGTCCGGCCCGGGCCGCCGACATCTCGTACCAGACGGAGTGCATACCCCCGGCCATCTCCGGGCTGCCGCCCGTGCAGGGCACCACCGTGGTGCAACTGTCGGCGCCTGCCGAGGCCAAGGTGGGGGACACGGTCGAGGTGGTGTGGAAGACGGTCCAGGCCGCCTCCAAGAACCCCGACATACTCGACCTGGACAAGGACACGGTCAAACCGACCGGCACCGTCAAGGTGGGCGGCTCGGCCACCGGCACCCTGAGGATGGAGGGGCCGCGTCAGAACCCGCCGATCCCGAAGAACAGCGCCATGATCCTGCCCGACATGAAGGGCACGCTGAAGCTGGAGAAGGCCGGTGAGATCACGCTCACCCCGGACGCGTACGACATCAACGTCTCCAAGCCGCTCTCCACGGACACCAAGTGCGCCCCCAAGGAGGCGGTGCGGCCGGGCGCGACCATCAACGTCACGGACGGCGGCTCGGGCACCACGGCGGGCGGGACCACGAGCGGTACGACGAGTGGTTCCACCACCGGCTCCACCACGGCGGGCGGCACGACATCCTCCGGCACTTCCACCGGGACGTCTTCCGGCACCTCCTCCGGGACGTCCTCCGCGGGCGGCTCCGACGGGGGCACCACCACCTCGGGCTCCGGTGGCGGCGGCGGACAGACGGACTTCCCCGGCAAGGAAGTCGCCGTCCAGTTCGCCTGCACGTCCCCCGGCCCCGCCGCCATCTCCTCCAAGGTGACGATCGGCGCCAAGAAGAGCGGCGCCGGCTACGCGCTGACGGTCAAAACCGCCAAGGGCGTGATGGACAGCCCGGCCGCGCTGCCCGCCGGTGCGCTCAAGCCCTCCATGGACGTCACCGTCGGGGGCGCGGACAAGGGCTCGGTGAAGGTCACCGGGCCCGCCAACGCGGAACCGCTGGAGCAGGGGAAGCCGGTCGACCTGCCGGACATGACCGGTACGTACAAGCCTGGCGCCACCGGGAAGTCCACGCTCAGCCCCGGCACCCTGACGATCGATGTCACGCTGGGCGCCTCGAAGATCAGCATCCCGTGCAAGGTCAAGGGTTCGGTGACCCCGTCGCTGGAACTCGACACCACGGCTCAGGAGGGCGGAGTCTCCGGCTCGGCCACCTCGGGCTCCTCGGGGTCCACCGGCACCACGTCCGGCACAGCGGGTTCCGGCGGTGGGCTGGCCGCGACCGGGGCCGAGGACCAGGGCACGCTGCGGGCGCTCGGTCTGGTCGCGGGGACGGCGATCCTGCTGGGCGGCGCCGTGTTCACCTTCACCCCGTGGCGCAGGCTCCGCGGCACGAGGTGAGCCGCCCCGCGCCACGGGGCGTGACGGCGCGACGGACATGACCCGGCGACGGGCCTGACCGCGCGACGGGCGTGACCTCGCCGGGCGATACGCGTACGCGCGTCGTCGCGGCCTACGACGCGAGGGCCGTCGCACCGGCATCAGCGGTGCGACGGCCCTCGTGAGGGGAGGGTGCTCGTCGCCGAACGACCCTCGTCGCCGAACGGATCTCGTGGCCGACCGGTGCTCGCCGTCAAACGGCTTTCACCGTCCGACGGCTCGCGGTCGCGATGTCAGCGCACGTCCCCCATGAGCTGAGAGACCTTCTTGCGGTACATCCAGATGGAGATTCCCGCGACGATCGCGAGGGCCGCCTCCAGCCCCACCACGCCGGTCTTGTTCAGGTCGACGCCCGCCAGGGACAGCAGGCTGGTGGTGCAGTCGCCCGCCGTGACGGCGAGGAACCAGACGCCCATCATCTGGCTGCCGTACTTCGCCGGAGCCATCTTCGTGGTGACCGACAGGCCGACCGGGGAGAGGCAGAGCTCACCGACGGTCTGCAGGAAGTAGATCGACACCAGCCACATCGGGCTGACCTTGTCGCCGTCCGACGTCATGGTCAGCGGCAGCATGAAGACGAGGAAGGAGACACCGACCAGGAAGAGACCCGAGCCGAACTTGACGACCGTGCTCGGCTCCTTGCCCCGCCGGTTCAGCGCCAGCCATATCCAGGCGACGACCGGGGCCAGCGCCATGATGATGACGGGGTTGATCGTCTGGTACCAGGACGTCGGGAAGTGCAGCCCCAGCAGGCTGTTCGTCGTGGACGACTCACCGAAGAGCGAGAGCGTGGAACCGCCCTGGTCATAGATCATCCAGAACACGGCCGCGGCGACGAAGAACCAGATGTACCCGGACATCTTCGACTGCTCGGTCTTCGTCAGCTCCCGGTCGCGCTTGATCCGCACCAGCACGGCGACCGGGATGACCAGACCGGCGATGGTGATCGGAACGAGCGCCCAGTTCAGCGTGTACACGTCGGTGGCGACCAGCACACCGTAGAAGACGACGGCGACGACCAGCCACAGCAGGCCCTTGCGCAGCGTCGAACGCCGCTCCTCGGCCGACAGCGGCTTCGGCACGACGTTGCTGCGGGGGTCCAGGTGGCGCGTACCGATGAGGAACTGGACCAGGCCCAGCCCCATGCCGACCGCGGCGAGGGCGAACCCGAGGTGCCAGTTCACCTTCTCGCCGACCGTGCCGATGATCAGCGGCGCGGCGAAGGCACCGAGGTTGATGCCCATGTAGAAGACGGTGAAGCCGCCGTCGCGGCGCGGGTCCTCGGGGCCGTCGTAGAGGTGGCCGACCATCGTCGAGATGTTGGCCTTCAGCAGACCGGAGCCGAGCGCGACCAGCGCCAGACCGGCGAAGAACGAGCCGGAACCCGGCAGGGCCAGAGTGAGGTGGCCCACCATGACGACCGAGGCCGCGACGACCACCGTCCTGCGCGGACCCCAGACGCGGTCGCCGAACCAGCCGCCGGGCATGGCGAGCAGGTACACCATCGCCAAGTAGATGGAGTAGACCGCGGTGGCCGTGGTCGCGCTCATGTGCAGGCCGGAGCCGGAGACCAGATACAGCGGAAGCAGGGCCCGCATGCCGTAGAAACTGAAGCGCTCCCACATCTCGGTCATGAAGAGAGTGGCCAGGCCGCGTGGGTGGCCGAAGAAGGTCCTCTCGGATCCAGAAGTACTGGCCGGGTCCTTCGTCAGGCTGGACGCCATGGTCGATCCTTGCGTGCTCGGGACGCGACGCCTCGTGAGCGTGACGCGCCCGGTGGGGGGAGGCCGGCACCGACCCGGCCGAGAGCCCACCCCACGCCTGACTGGGATTCGTCCCGGCATCGGACTCGTCGAGGAGCCGACTGACGGGGACGGGGACCGACCGCATCGGGATCCACGCCCGGTGCGCATGTGTCGCTCCGGGCCCGGCCACAGGTCATTCACTGAAGTCACGACTGGTGGGTACCAGCCGGCAGAACAAAAGAGACCCTCGGCACTAAAAGCTGCCCAAGGGTCCTTGAGTCGTGCAACAGGCTTCGGGCCACCATACGCCACGACAGAGTCCGAAATGGAAGGACTTGAGAGATGGATCACAGGCGGAGGCGGGATTACCCCTGCACATTCGAAGGTTCTCGCCCGCTTTCCGGGCGGGCCTCGCGGGGCTGTTCGATCACCTCACGACACCCGCCCCGCGCGGACTACCATCACTGCATGACCCGTGTACTGCTCGCCGAGGATGACGCGTCCATCTCGGAGCCACTGGCCCGCGCCCTGCGTCGGGAGGGTTACGAGGTCGAGGTCCGCGAGGACGGTCCGAGCGCGTTCGACGCCGGTCTCCAGGGCGGGATCGACCTGGTCGTGCTCGACCTGGGCCTGCCCGGGATGGACGGCCTCGAAGTCGCCCGCAGACTCCGTGCCGAGGGCCACACCGTGCCGATCCTGGTACTGACCGCCCGCGCCGACGAGGTGGACACCGTCGTCGGACTGGACGCGGGCGCCGACGACTACGTGACCAAGCCCTTCCGGCTGGCCGAACTGCTCGCCCGCGTCCGGGCCCTGCTGCGCCGCGGCGCAGCCGAGCCCGCCCCGCAGCCCGCCACCCACGGCGTCCGGATCGACGTCGAGTCGCACCGGGCGTGGATGGGCGACGAGGAACTCCAGCTCACGGCCAAGGAGTTCGACCTGCTGCGGGTCCTGGTCCGCGATGCCGGCCGGGTCGTCACCCGCGACCAGTTGATGCGCGAGGTATGGGACACCACCTGGTGGTCGTCGACCAAGACCCTCGACATGCACATCTCCTGGCTCCGCAAGAAGCTCGGCGACGACGCGGCCAACCCCCGCTACATCGCGACCGTCCGGGGTGTCGGCTTCCGCTTCGAGAGGAGCTGAGGCCGGCCGGGGAGGACCGGCGCCCGCAACTCGAAGAAGAAGCCGGTACTGAACGAACCGGTGCCGGAACGGGCTGATACTGGGACGAACCAGTACCGGAACGAACCGAGCGGTACCGGAACGAACCGAGACTGGGACGACTGACCCACAGATGCCGGGACGAGCCGACCCACAGAGGCACTCATGCGCCGAAGACTGATCAACTCCACACTCGCCGTGGTGCTCGTGGTGATCGCCGTCTTCGGCGTCTCCCTCGTCATCGTCGAGAGCCGAACCATCAGCAACAGCGCCCAGGAGAGCGTCGACTCCGAGGCGCTGCGGCTGATCAGCGTCGTCGAGAGCCGGATACTGGGGGCCGAGCGGATCAACCCGGAGCTTCTGTCCCAGCAACTTTCCGGCAGGCGCTACGCACTGGTCGAGATCCCCGGCCGCGCCCCGCTCGAAGTCGGCACCCGCCCGAGCGGCAGCGTGATCACGGGCAGGGCGGACGGGGCGCACGGTGAGCGCGTCACCGTCGAGGAGTCCAGCTCCGCCGTCACCAGTGAGGTCGGCCGCACCCTGGTGATCATCGGGGCGGTGGCGCTGCTGGCCATCGTGTCGGCCGTGCTCCTCGCCGTACGCCAGGCCAACAGGCTGGCCTCGCCGCTGACCGATCTCGCCGAGACCGCCGAACGTCTGGGCTCCGGCGACCCGCGTCCGCGCCACAAGCGCTACGGGGTGCCGGAGCTGGACCGGGTCGCCGATGTCCTGGACGCCTCGGCCGAGCGGATCGCCCGGATGCTGACGGCGGAACGCCGACTGGCGGCCGATGCCTCGCATCAGCTCCGTACGCCGTTGACCGCGCTCTCCATGCGGATCGAGGAGATCTCCGTCACCGACGACCCGGAAACGGTGAAGGAGGAGGCGAACATCGCTCTCGCACAGGTCGAGCGCCTCACGGACGTGGTGGAACGGCTGCTGACCAACGCCCGCGACCCGCGTACCGGCTCGGCTGTCGTCTTCGACCTCGACGAGGTCGTCAAGCAGCAGGTCGAGGAGTGGCGCCCGGCCTATCGGGGCGAGGGACGTGCCATCGTCCGGTCCGGAAAGCAGGGACTGCGGGCCGTCGGCACCCCCGGCGCCGTCGCCCAGGTGCTGGCCGCGCTGATCGAGAACTCGCTGATGCACGGCGGCGGCACGGTCGCGCTGCGCACCCGCGTCACCGGCAACCAGGTCGTCATCGAGGTGACGGACGAGGGTCCGGGCGTACCGTCCGACCTGGGCGCCCGGATCTTCGAGCGGGCGATCAGCGGCCGCAACTCCACCGGGATCGGCCTCGCCGTGGCGCGGGACCTCGCGGAGGCGGACGGCGGCCGGCTCGAACTGCTCCAGCAACAGCCGCCGGTCTTCGCGCTGTTCCTCAGCCGGGTGGCCCTGAAGAGCCAGGAACCGGAACGCCCGGTGCGCTGAACAGTACGAGCTGAACAGTACGAAGGGCCCAACGAAGAGGGCCGAACGAAGAGGGGCGAACCGTACGGAGAGGCCGACGGCGTAGGAAGAGAACACGGCGTACCGGTTCCGCGACGTCAGCGGCGTACCGACTCCGCCTCGACGCGTGACGCCCGCTCGGCGCGTCGTCCCTGTTTCAGGAAGCCCTCCAGGCGCTCCGCGCCCAGCGCGGCCTCGGCGGGTTCCGGCGCGGGCAGGGCCTTGAAGACCCACGTCCGGTAGGACCAGAAACGGAACAGCGTCGCGATGCCGATGCCGAGGATCTTGAAGACATTGCTCTGGAACGGGGTGTCCCAGCCGAAGCCGTACGTCGCCACGTACAGAACGCCGTTCTCGATGACCGCGCCCACGCCGCTGAACAGCAGGAAGAGCGTCAGCTCCCGGGTGCGGCCGGTCTTGTCGCGGTCCCGGTACGTCCAGTAGCGGAAGCCCAGGTAGTTGAAGAGGATGGCGACGAACGTGGCCAGCAGTCCGGCGCGTACGACCTGAAGATCCGTGGTGCGCCACAGCAGGTTCGACACCGCGATGTTGACCACCAGACCGAGCGCGCCGACCGTGCCGAACTTGGCGACCTCCCGGGCCAGCTGATCCAGCCGGGCTCGCAGTGCGCCCCGTTCGCTCATGGTGATCGCTCAGCCCGTCCGTCGGTTACGTCAACCCGGTCATGCTAGCGACCCCTTTCGCGGGGCGCCCGGGGATGCTTGGACAGGCGTGGCCCGGGCGGACACGGGTACGGACACGGAACGGCGGGGTCGGGAACGGGCGGGGAGGGGCTTCGGGGGAGCGGGCGCGCCCCCCGGCCCGTCGGGGCGCGGCGGCCGTCGTCGGTCGGCCGCCGGGGCTCCGGATACCCTGGACGGGTGACGTTCCCGGTAGTCGGCATGGTCGGTGGCGGTCAGCTCGCCCGTATGACCCACGAGGCGGGCATCCCCCTCGGCATCAAGTTCAAGCTCCTCAGTGACACCCCCCAGGACTCGGCGGCCCAGGTGGTGAACGAAGTCGTCGTCGGCGACTATCGCGACCTGGACACGCTGCGCGCCTTCGCGCGCGGTTGCGACGTGATCACGTTCGATCACGAGCACGTACCGACCGAACACCTGCGGGCCCTGGAGGCGGACGGCATACCCGTGCGGCCGGGCCCCGGCGCGCTGGTGCACGCCCAGGACAAGGGGGTGATGCGCGCGAAGCTCGACGCGATCGGAGCGCCCTGCCCCCGCCACCGCATCGTGACGGACCCGGCGGACGTCGCGGCGTTCGCGGCCGAGCTCGAAAGGGGCGGGCACGAAGTGCCCTCCGGCAAGGGCGGTGGTGGGCGACGGGTGGGCGGCTTCCCCGTCGTCCTCAAGACCGTGCGCGGCGGTTACGACGGAAAGGGCGTGTGGGTGGTCCACTCCGAGGCCGAGGCGGCTGAGCCCTTCCGGGCCGGTGTCCCGGTCCTGGCCGAGGAGAAGGTCGACTTCGTACGGGAGCTGGCGGCCAACATCGTCCGCTCGCCGCACGGCCAGGCCGTCGCCTACCCGGTCGTCGAGTCGGTCCAGGTCGACGGCGTCTGCGACACGGTCATCGCCCCGGCGCCCGAGCTGGACGAGCGGCTGGCCGGCGAGGCCCAGCAGCTCGCGCTCCGGATCGCCGCCGAACTCGGCGTCGTCGGTCATCTGGCCGTGGAACTCTTCGAGACGCCTGACGGCCGCATCCTGGTCAACGAGCTCGCGATGCGCCCGCACAACTCCGGCCACTGGACCCAGGACGGCGCGATCACCTCCCAGTTCGCCAACCACGTGCGGGCCGTCCTCGACCTGCCGCTCGGCGATCCGCGCCCCCGCGCCACCTGGACAGTCATGTGCAACGTCCTCGGCGGCGACTACCCGGACATGTACCAGGGGTACCTGCACTGCATGGCCCGTGACCCGCAGCTCAAGATCCACATGTACGGCAAGGACGTGAAGCCCGGCCGCAAGGTCGGACACGTCAACACCTACGGCGACGACCTGGCGGACGTGCGAGAGCGCGCCCGGCACGCTGCCGACTACCTGCGAGGAACGATCACCGAATGACCTCTCCCGCCACCGCCGCGCCGGTCGTCGGCATCGTCATGGGTTCGGACTCCGACTGGCCCGTCATGGAGGCCGCGGCCAAGGCCCTCGACGAGTTCGAGATCCCCTACGAGGTCGACGTCGTCTCCGCCCACCGCATGCCGCGCGAGATGATCGCGTACGGCGAGCAGGCGGCCGACCGGGGCATCAAGGCGATCGTCGCGGGCGCGGGCGGCGCCGCCCACCTGCCCGGCATGCTCGCCTCCGTCACCCCGCTGCCGGTGATCGGGGTGCCGGTTCCGCTGAAGTACCTGGACGGCATGGACAGCCTGCTCTCCATCGTCCAGATGCCCGCCGGCGTCCCGGTCGCGACCGTCTCCGTCGGCGGCGCGCGCAACGCGGGCCTGCTCGCCGCGCGCATCCTCGCCGCCCACGACGCCGACCTGCTGGCGCGGATGCGCGAGTTCCAGCAGGAGTTGAACGACCAGGCGACGGAGAAGGGCAAGCGGCTGCGCGCCAAGGTCGAGGGCGCCGACTCCTTCGGCTTCGGGAAGTAGGCGGCCGTGGAGCAGCGGAGCGTGGAGGAGCGGCGGTCCGCCGGGCAGCGGACCACCGAGAGGCGGCTGGAGCGGGCGAGGGAACTCCTCGCCGAGCACCCCGTCGTCGACGGTCACAACGACCTGCCGTGGGCGCTGCGCGAGCAGGTCCGCTACGACCTGGACGCCCGGGACATCGCCACCGACCAGTCCGCCCATCTGCACACCGACATCCCCCGGCTGCGCGCCGGGGGCGTCGGCGCCCAGTTCTGGTCGGTCTACGTACAATCCGACATGGCGGGCGACGAGGCCGTCAGCGCCACGCTCGAACAGATCGACGTCGTCACCGAGCTGCTGGCCCGCCACCCCGCCGACCTGCGGCGCGCCCTGACCGCCGACGACATGGAGGCGGCCCGGACGGAGGGCCGCATCGCCTCCCTGATGGGCGCCGAGGGCGGCCACTCCATCAACAACTCGCTCGGCACCCTGCGAGGGCTGTACGCGCTCGGCGTCCGGTACATGACGCTCACGCACAACGACAACATCGCGTGGGCGGACTCGGCGACCGACGAACCGGGCGTCGGCGGCCTCTCGCCGTTCGGCCACGAGGTCGTACGGGAGATGAACCGCACCGGCATGCTCGTCGACCTCTCGCACGTGGCGGCCACCACGATGCGCGACGCGCTCGACACCTCCGTGGCGCCGGTGATGTTCTCGCACTCCTCCTCGCGCGCGGTCTGCGACCACCCGCGCAACATCCCCGACGACGTGCTCGAACGACTCCCGGCCAACGGCGGCATCGCCATGGCCACCTTCGTACCGAAGTTCGTCCTGCCGGAGGCCGTCGCCTGGACCGAAGCCGCGGACGAGAACCTGCGCGCCCACGGCCTGCACCACCTCGACACCAGCGCGCGGGCCATGGAGCTGCACGCCGCGTTCGAGGCGGCCAACCCGCGCCCGGTGGCCACCGTGGCGACCGTCGCCGACCACCTCGACCACATGCGCGAGGTCGCCGGGATCGACCACATCGGCATCGGCGGCGACTACGACGGCACGGCCTTCCTCCCGGACGGCCTCCAGGACGTCTCCGGTTACCCCAACCTGATCGCGGAACTGCTCGGCCGCGGCTGGTCCGCCGCCGACCTCGCCAAGCTCACCTGGCGCAACGCGGTACGGGTGCTGCGCGACGCCGAGGCCGTGGCGCGCGACCTGGGCGCCCGCCGGGGCCCGTCGCATGCCACCCTCGCGCAGCTGGACGCAGCGGCCCAGGCCGGCTGAGCGGCCGGAGCCGTCGAGTGCGGGGCGTCCCCAGGGGGCGCCCCGCACTTCGTCGTCACGGGACCGGGCCGCAGACCCCGCGCAGACGGGTCGCCGGCCGACGCACGACGTGGTGGCCCGTCAGCCCGCGCACAGGCAGTCGGCCCGTGCGGGCTGTCAGCCTTTGCGCAGACAGGCAGTCAGCCCCTGCACAGACAGAACGGGTGCCCCGCGGGATCCGCGTACACACGGAAGCTCCGCTGCCGGTCCTCCGCGTCGAGCACGGTCGCGCCCAGGGCGAGCACCTCACGCTCCGCCGCGTCCAGATCAGGCACGGTCAGGTCCAGGTGGAACTGCTGCGCACCGTCCTCTCCCGGCCACCGCGGCGGCACGTGACCCGGTGCCGCCTGGAACGCGAGCAGCGCGCCCCCGGCCCCGGTCAGCTCCACCCAGCTGTCGTCGCCGTCCTCGGCGTCCTTGACCGTGCCGCCGAGCAGCCCGGCGTAGAAGCCGGCGAGCGCGACGGGGTCGGGGCAGTCCAGAACGACGGCACCCAGTGTGGCGACAGCCATGACAGTTCCTCCTCGTAAGCGTTTCGGCACCGCTGAAGGCGGCCGGTCACCCTCGGTTGTTACCGCTATCTCGGCTTAACCGGTAACCGCCACTGCATGCTGCCGCAACGGAGGTAACGTCGCAACCATGAACGCGAAGGATTCCGCACCGTGAGCGCGAAGGACGCCGCGCCCGGCGGACTCGCGCTGATCGAGGCCCTGGTCAACACACTGGACGTCGAGACCGGTGCGGACACGCTCGACACGGCCGCCGGGCGCGCCGCCTTCGACCTCGCGGAATCGGACGTCCCGGACGCCCGCGCCCTGCGCGAGGCGCTCCGCGCCGCCTGTCTCGCCCACGCGGGCCACCGCCCGACCGAGGGCGCGGGAACGCTCGGACTCGACCGGCTCCTCGCCGCAGCGCCCCTGCGCGTGACCGTGGACGCGGGGGGAACGGCCGCGCTGCGGCCCGTCGAGGAACCGGCCCGACTGACCGCCCGGGTCGCGAAGGCCGTCGCGGAGGCGGCGGCCGACGGCACCTGGGCCCGGCTCAAGGTGTGCGAGGCCGAGGACTGCCGTTGGGCGTACTACGACCGCAGCCCGGCGGGGCGGCGGCGCTGGTGCTCCATGTCGGTGTGCGGTGCCCGCGCCAAGATGCGCGCCTACCGCGCCAGGCGGGCATGACCCGCGACCCGGCCACCGGCAGCCCGGAGACCGCCGTCGGACACCGCCGTCGGGCATCGGATGCCGGGCTGTCGGACGGCAGGCGTCGACCGGCGACCTGGCCGTCAGGCCGTGGGGCGTCCCATCGCGCGGTACGTCCAGCCGGCGCCGCGCCACAGGTCGCCGTCGAGCGCGTTGCGGCCGTCCAGGATGATCCGGCGGGACACGACCTCGCCGAGCGCCGCCGGGTCCAGATCGCGGAACTCCCGCCACTCCGTCAGATGCAGCACCACATCCGCGCCGCGCACCGCGTCCAGCGCCGAGTCCGCGTAACCGAGGGTGGGGAAGAGCCGCCGGGCGTTCTCCATGCCCTTCGGGTCGAAGACCGTGACCTGGCCGCCCTGGAGGTGGATCTGCCCGGCCACGTTCAGCGCCGGTGAGTCCCGTACGTCGTCCGAGTCCGGCTTGAACGTGGCACCCAGCACCGCCACCCGCCTGCCGAGGAACGAGTCGCCGCCCACGGCCTCCCGGGCCAGCTCCACCATGTGACCGCGGCGTCGCATGTTGATCGAGTCGACCTCGCGCAGGAAGGTCAGCGCCTGGTCCGCGCCCAGCTCACCGGCGCGTGCCATGAACGCCCGGATGTCCTTGGGCAGACAGCCGCCGCCGAATCCGATCCCGGCCCGCAGGAACTTGGACCCGATCCGCTCGTCGTGCCCGATCGCCTCGGCCAGCTTCTTCACGTCGCCGTCGGCGGCCTCGCAGACCTCCGCCATGGCGTTGATGAACGAGATCTTCGTGGCCAGGAAGGAGTTGGCCGCGGTCTTCACGAGTTCGGCGGTCGGGAAGTCCGTCACCACGAACGGCGAGCCCTCGGCGAGCGGCACCGCGTACACCTCGCGCAGCAGCTTCTCGGCCCGCTCGCTCGCCACGCCGACGACGATCCGGTCCGGGTGCAGGGTGTCCTGCACGGCGAACCCCTCGCGCAGGAACTCCGGATTCCAGGCCAGCTCGGCGTCCGCGCCCGCCGGGGCCAGCTCCGCCAGCCGGGCCGCCAGCCGTTCCGCCGAGCCCACGGGCACGGTCGACTTGCCGACGACCAGGGCGGGCCGGGTCAGATGCGGGGCCAGCGACTCGAAGGCGCTGTCCACATAGCTCATGTCGCAGGCGTACTCGCCGTGCTTCTGCGGAGTGTTCACACACACGAAGTGCACATCACCGAACTCCGCCACGTCCTCCCACGAGGTGGTGAACCGCAGCCGGCCCGTGGACCCCTCGATGTCCGCGACGTGCTTGCGGAGCAGCTCCTCCAGCCCCGGCTCGTACATCGGGACCCGGCCGGCGCCCAGCATCTCGATCTTCTCCGGCACGACGTCGAGGCCGAGCACCTCGAAGCCCAGTTCCGCCATGGCCGCGGCGTGGGTGGCGCCGAGATATCCGGTGCCGATCACAGTGATCCTGAGGGCCATGCGGTGCTCCTGGGAGATGCGGGCAGACGTGCGGGCGGGACCTGCGGTGGAACGTGCGGTGAACGAGCATAGTCGTGCCCCCACAGGCCCCGTTTCCGGCCGTCCGTGCAGCTCTTGGGACCCCTGTCACCAAGCTCACGCGGGCTTGGCATAGGCCGACGCGAGCGGCTCGCTCTAAAATTGGGTTACTTAACGGTAGTTAGCTTCTTTGGGGAGTGAGCGTCTTGGCGGGTTCGACCGATTTCGACCTGTACCGTCCGGCCGAGGAACACGAGATGCTCCGCCAGACGGTGCGTGCGCTCGCCGAGGCGAAGATCGCTCCGTACGCGGCGGCGGTCGACGAGGAGGCGCGCTTCCCGCAGGAGGCGCTGGACGCCCTGACCGGCGCGGACCTGCACGCCGTGCACGTACCGGAGGAGTACGGCGGCGCGGGTGCCGACGCCCTCGCCACGGTCATCGTGATCGAGGAGGTGGCCCGTGTCTGCGCCTCCTCCTCCCTCATCCCGGCCGTGAACAAGCTGGGCTCGCTCCCGGTGATCCTCTCCGGCTCCGAGGACCTGAAGAAGAAGTACCTGGGAGCGCTCGCCAAGGGCGACGCCATGTTCTCGTACTGCCTCTCCGAGCCCGACGCGGGTTCGGACGCGGCCGGCATGAAGACCCGCGCCGTGCGCGACGGCGACTTCTGGGTGCTCAACGGCGTGAAGCGCTGGATCACCAACGCGGGCGTCTCCGAGTACTACACGGTCATGGCCGTCACCGACCCGACCAAGCGCTCCAAGGGCATCTCCGCCTTCGTCGTCGAGAAGTCGGACGAGGGCGTCTCCTTCGGTGCCCCGGAGAAGAAGCTCGGCATCAAGGGCTCCCCGACCCGCGAGGTCTACTTCGACAACGTCCGCATCCCCGCCGACCGCATCATCGGCGAGGAGGGCACGGGCTTCGCCACCGCGATGAAGACCCTGGACCACACCCGTGTCACCATCGCGGCCCAGGCCCTCGGCATCGCCCAGGGCGCCCTCGACTACGCCAAGGGCTACGTCCAGGAGCGCAAGCAGTTCGGCAAGCCCATCGCCGACTTCCAGGGCGTCCAGTTCATGCTCGCCGACATGGCCATGAAGCTGGAGGCGGCCCGCCAGCTCACCTACTCCGCCGCCGCCAAGTCCGAGCGCGTCGACGGCGATCTCACCTTCTTCGGTGCCGCGGCCAAGTGCTTCGCCTCCGACGTCGCCATGGAGATCACCACGGACGCGGTCCAGCTTCTCGGCGGCTACGGCTACACGCGGGACTACCCGGTGGAGCGGATGATGCGCGACGCGAAGATCACGCAGATTTATGAGGGTACGAACCAAGTCCAGCGAATCGTGATGGCAAGGAACCTTCCCTAGCAGGGTTTTTGCAGGTCAGACGCTGTTTCGAGGGTCCGGAGGGACACTCCTTGGCTTTCTGCCCGTTGCGGCCCGATCAGGGCCGTTCCTGGGCCTCATGCTGGGGGAATCCTGGGCAGATGCCGGGCTGAAAACAGCCACTGACCTGCACAAACAACACAGCCCCCGGCATGACGCCGGGGGCTGTGGTCGTATGCGGATCAGGCGACCTCTGACGCCTCCGTGGGGTCGTCGGCGCCGGGCGTCAACATCGTTGCGATGGCGGCCCGGCCGCGCTGCTCGGCTCCTTCGAAGATGTAGTGGTAGTGCTCCCTCAGTACGTCCGTACTGCTGTGGCCCATCCAGTCGGCTACGTCGTTCTCGGGGACTCCGGCGTACAGCAGCCGCGACCCGTAGTAGTGCCGGAGTGAGTGCGCCTTGCAGTACTTCACCTGTCCCTTGCCCAGAGCCTCCATCCAGATCTTCGGGTAGAAGTACGACGCGTAGAGGTAGCCAGTCCGCGTCACGTTGGGGAAGAGAAGCCGCTCCGGCCCCCATACGCCGTGGTTTTTGATGTGCCGCCGCAGCTCGAAGGCGACGTTCGGCGGGAGGGGGACGGTACGCCCTGGCTCGCCTTCGTCACGAGCCTTGATGTGCCGACGCTGGATCGCGCTGTTCTTCCCCGACGCGGTGTCTCCGTCCTCGGCAATCTGGAAGTCGACGCGAAGTGTCTCGGCCTTGAAGTCGATCTGATCGCGGGACACCGCCATGGCCTCACCGAGCCGCAGGCCGCACCCGGCCATGAGCCACAGCATCGCGCGGTATCGCGGAGGAGCGGCGTCCAGCATCGCCAGAACTTCCCGCGTCGCGAGCCGCCTTGCGGTGCTCTTCTGCTCCCGGATCTCCTTGGCGCGGCTGCCAGCGCCCTTGACCTTCTTGCACGGGTTCCGGCCGATGATCTCGTTGACTACAGCCCAGTCCATCACCCCGGAGAAGAACGAGAACCGCTGGCGCCGTGTGCGGGCGGACAGCTTCCGGTCCTGCTCCATCCACAAGAGCCACTGCTCAACATCAGCGACCTTCAGGGACACGATGGAACGGGCCTTGAAGAACGGCTCAATGGTCGTGTTGAGGATCGACCGGTACTGCTTCTTGGTGCTGTTCTCCAGCTTCCTTTGATTCGTCCACTGCTCCCACACGGCCGTCACGGGCTGCTTGCCCAAGCGGTCGTCCAGGTAGGTCCCGGCGTAGAGTTCCTGCTCCTTGCGCTTGCGTTGGTCGTCAGCCCGCTTCTTGGTCTCGAACGTCTTCTGCCGTTGTTTGCCGTCCGGGTCGTACCAGTACGTTGTCCACTTCTTCGGGTCGTCCGTTGACCGCGCGACCCATGCCCTTGCCACTGAAGCGGCCCCCTCCTGCTGCTGCCGACGTACGGGCCCGCCCCGCCGTCGCGCCGGTCACTCCCCGGCGTTTCAAGTTTGCGCATTGACCACCCTGGGTTGTCAACACAGGGTGGAACCCCCTGGGTGTGCTAACTTGAGCGATATGGAAGCGGATGACAGCGGGTTCGAGATCACGCAGCAGCAAGGCGCCTGGGTGGTCCGCATGTGGTGGCCCGTAGGGCCGATCAACGGGGGACCGCAGCGGATCACCATCGAGCCGGCCGAAGATGCCCCTGCTCGTGAGGTGGCACGGGGTATCTCGACCACTGTCCTGCGCAGGCTCGATGTAGCCGCAGCCCTGGTGCTGGCCAAGCAGGCTCCCGAAGCCCAGCGGACGTTGGAGGAGGTGGCAGGGAAGCTGAATGAGATGGGAGAGGCGGCGGGGCTCGCCCTGGAGGGCGAAGGCGTCTCAGAGCGGTACTTGGCCTTGCTTGTTGCCACGTACACCGCCATGGCGGATTTTGGGGCTCCTGCGCCCATTCCTTGGCTGGCACGGCTCATCGGCCGCCGACCTGAGACGGTGAAGGACCACCTGAAGCGGGCCAGAAGGGACGGCTTCCTGACCACAGTTGCCGGTAAGGCGGGTGGAGAGTTGACGAGCAAGGCCAAAGTACTACTTGAGGAAATGGCTGAAGCAGGTAGCCAAGAAGGCTGAACTGCATAACGCTTCATACACATTGAGCCCCCGAGGGTCTTCGGGGGCTTTCTTGTTTCTGGGAGGATGAATGGCGTACGCCAGACTGATGACCGTTGACGACGTGGCCAACTACCTGAGTAAGCCCCACTCCTGGGTGTATGGAAACTGGAAAGCCGAACAGATCCCGTTTCGCAAGGTGGGCCAGTCCCTCCGTTGCCGACCGGTCGACTTGGAAAAGTGGCTGGACAACCAGAACTGAAGAACTGCAATACGTGAACGCCCCCGAGGCAACTCGGGGGCTTTTGTTTGCTGAGAGGACCCTGTGGCTAACACAATCCCGCCCACCCGTGAGAAGGCCAGGAAGAAGCTGGAGAAGCGAGCTGACGAACTGCTAGCAAAGGCAGGGGAGGTGTCCTTGGAGGGCTGGCCCCCGGCCTGGCAGCCACACCGTGAGGAGACCGAGCACGACCGGATAGCCGTGGCTCATGCGGGCGCGCATTCTCTGCATGAGGCGGTCTTGTTCTGTGTGCTGCCCTCCTACGACCCGCAGGAGGGGGTGCGAGAGATTTCGGAACTTATGGCAGATAAGCCCGGGGCTGATGTTGAGGACACCGAAACGGCGCTGGCGACCGAGGGAGGATTTCACAAGTCGGGTAAGGAGCAACCGAAGCGGGAAGTCTGGGAACGCTGCCGCTGGCTCGGCTGTGGAGAGCCGCTATACAGCTCCGAGAAGCCCCGGAAGCGCGGGAACCCACGGAAGTATTGCGATCCACATAAGAAGGACGCCAGGGCGCGCACAGAGCGCCTGAGAACGAGAGGCACATGGGTGGGTAAGCATCGGAACCTCTCCTGAGGAACCTGCCGTAGCGGGCCGACACGCCTCCGAAAGGCCGTTCCGGCTTGCCCGGGACACCATGGCCCCGGCGCACGCCGGGGCCATGGTCATGAGCCCTGTCGGCGGGTGCGCCCTGGTGCGGCTGGTGCGCGTCGAGGACGGTTTCTCCCCACGGAGCCGGCGCCGGGGCTCCGCTGCGGCGGTGCGTCCGACGTGTCGGGTTCCCCCGTTTTCCTCACCTCGCGACGACGAACTCGGCACACTGAGTGCATGGTTGATCACTATCAGGAGCATCCGGAGAACCTCGTCATCAACGTGGAGCACCGCGACGATCCGGTGTCCCTGGTCACGGAGGCCGACGCCTTCGCCGCGTCCCGGGAGTACGGGAAGATCGTGGTCCGCGGGCCGCTCTTCGGCATCGCCGAGCAGCGTCGGGGCGAGCGGCCGCGGTGGCGGCTGCTGACGGACATGGAAACCGGCTACCCGCAGGACGCCCGGGACGAGTTGAACTCCCACCTCTGGTTCAAGGCCAAGGACGAGACGGACGATCCCCGTGAGCGGCGCCTCCTGCTGGACGCGGTGGCGCGGCTGGAGACCGAGCCGGTGAACGAACTGACCGTCGGCGACACGCGTTACCGCGTCGTGCGTGCCGACGAGTTCGCCAGGATCGGGGGCGGGCGCCTGGAGCCGCCCAGGCCCACGGACGTGGACTGCGAGGGGTGGGACTTCCGGACGCACACCCCCTCCACCACCAAGGGCTTCGTCATCGACCACGCGGCGGCGGTGGGGCTGACGGAGGGGCTGGACCGGATGGGTCTGCTGCCGTACCAGTACACCTCGGACCGCTTCCCGCCCGATGTGCTGGCCGATTCGCGGCGGGCGCTGCGGACCCACCCGGGCCTGGTGCTGCTGCCGGTCGCCTTCCGGGTGATGGAGAAGAAGGAGCACTCCTGGTCGATGGCCTCGGGGCAGCACCCGACCCCGCAGGACGCGCGGCGCTCCTTCGCCCACTACCTCAAGGAAGCCCGGCCGCTGATCAAGGAGTCGGACGAGCAGGAGACCGCCGCGTACGCGCGGGCCGCCGAGGCGTTCATGCGGCAGGTGCGGCCCAACGAGCTGTACGTGCGCGGGCGTTGCTTCCAGATCGTGCGGATCGAGCGGATGATGCGGGTCGGCCCCGCGGGTCCGGAGGGGCCCCGGCGCTCGGACATCGACATCCAGGAACCCAGCCAGATCCACCCCTCCATGGATGAGTGGGGCAAAATCGACTACTCCCAGTAGACCGCGGGCCGTGGCGGGAAGACGGCCGGGCCCCGGCGGCGAACCGGCGAACCGGTCTGCCGTCGGGGCCCGTTCGCGTTCATGTCCGGGCGCCTCGGGGGCGTTCGGCCCCGTTCGGCTCGGGCGGTCCGCTCGGTTCCGCCGGTCCCCCGGCTTCCCTCGTCCGCTCAGCCGGAGACGGGGTTGTCTCAGTCGGAGACGGTGACCTTCTCGTCGTTGTTGAGCTGGTCCACGAGCTGCTTGACCTTGGCCTTGTCCCAGACCAGGTTGCCGCCGGAGGTGCCGGAGATCGGCATGTTCATCGAGGTGCCGTCGCCGCCCGTGACGCCCTTCATGGCGAAGAACATCTGCCCCAGGGACCAGATCGACATGTCCTCGTCCACGATCAGGGTGTCCAGGCCGGCGTTCATCGTCGGGTACAGCTTGAACGGGTTGAGGATCGTGGACGGGGTCGCCGTCTGGCTCGCGAGCGCCGCGAGGAACTTCTGCTGGTTCTTCGTGCGGTCCAGGTCGCTGCCGGCGAAGGCGTACCGGGTGCGGACGAAGGCCAGGGACTGCTCGCCGTTCAGCGTCTGCTTGCCGGCCTGGAAGTCCGCGCCGGACTTCTTGTCCTTGAACGCCTTGGGGATGTCCATTTCCACGCCGCCGATCGCGTCGACGATGTTGGCGAAGCCGCCGAAGCCGATCTCGACGTAGTGGTCGATGTGCAGGCCCGTGTTGAACTCGACGGTGCGCACGAGGAGTTCGGGGCCGTCCTCGGCGTACGCGGCGTTCAGCTTGGTGAAACGGCCGCGGGCCGGGTAGAGCTTGCCGGAGTCGGAGCCCTTGTACGAGGGGATCTCGACGTTCGAGTCACGCGGCAGTGAGATCAGCGTCGGCCCGTTGGACCCGTCGTGCAGGATCATCATCGAGTCGGTCCGCTTGCCCTCGGCGGAGCCGGTGTGGAGCCGCTTCTTGTCCTCGTCCGTCATGCCCGCGCGGCTGTCGGAGCCGACGATCAGGTAGTTGGTGCCGTCGCCCTCCTCCGGCCGCTCGATGACCTTGGAGAGGTCCACCTCGCGGTTGAGCTTGGAGTCGGCCCAGAAGTACGTGCCGATGGAGACCGCGAGCACCACGACGACCAGTGACAGCGCGCCCACCTTGACGCGGCGGCCCCAGTCGGGCGCCGGGCGCCCGTAGGCGTCCCCGCCGCTCCCCCGGCCGCCGGCACCCGGGCCGTTGCCCTGGCCACCGCCCCGCCCGCCGCCGTAGACCTGGCCCGTGTTGTAACCGTTGTCGTACCCGGCGGCGTCGGCGTACTGGTCGCCGGCGTACTGCGGAGGTGCCTGGCGGGGCCGGGGTGGTGCCGGACGCTGCTGCGGCGGCGCGGGGCGCCGCTGGACGTGGCGCATCACACGGGCGCCTTCGGGCTGGTCGCTTCCGCTTCCCTGCCCGTAGCGGTTGCGGCGGTCGCCGCCGCGGTTGTCGTCGGTCCAGCCCTCGGGCCAATCACTCATGTGGTCCAGTGTGCAGGCCGGGTGTACTCCTCTTACAGGGTGTACGGAAAATCGCATCGGTGCTGTTGCGAAGCTGATGCATTGCCGTCCACCCGAAGAGCCCACATAAGGTGGATGGTATGACAGATCAGCCCCCTCGCCTGGAGGGTGATATTCCGGGCAAGCCGACCGCTGCGTCCCGGACCACCCTCAGCCACATCATGACCGGCAACGACACCAACCTGCTGGGCACGGTGCACGGCGGCGTGATCATGAAACTGGTCGACGACGCGGCGGGCGCCGTGGCCGGACGACATTCCGGCGGCCCCGCGGTCACGGCGTCGATGGACGAGATGGCGTTCCTGGAGCCGGTCCGCGTGGGCGACCTCGTTCACGTCCGTGCCCAGGTGAACTGGACGGGCCGTTCCTCGATGGAGGTCGGCGTCCGGGTCATGGCCGAGCGGTGGAACGAATCCACCCCCGCCCAGCAGGTCGGCAGCGCCTACCTGGTGTTCACCGCGGTGGACGCGGACGGCAGGCCGCGCCCCGTGCCGCCCGTCATACCGGAGACCGAGCGGGACAAGAGGCGCTACCAGGAGGCGCAGATCCGGCGCACCCACCGTCTGGCCCGGCGCCGCGCGATCAAGGAGCTGCGCGAGAAGCGCGCCGCGGACGGCATCGACGAGTGAGCCCCGATCCGTTCGAGGCGATGGACGTCACGTACGTCACGGGCAGGTCACCTGGTCGCCCGTGACCGTGCCGAACTCTCCCTGCTTCGTCTCCTCGGCCCGTACCGGCCGCACCGCGTCGAAGTCCGCGCCCGCCGTCACCTTCAGCATGGGGCCCTGTCGGGTCACCTCCCGCAGCTCGGCCCCCGGCAGGGCTTGGGCCAGGGACTTCGCGGACCGGTCCCAGCGCGGGTCGTAGGTGATGAGGGTGCGCCGCAGGTCGCGCGCGTCCGCGTTCAGCGGAGTGCGCGAGGTGTCGAAACCGGTGGCGCGCAGCGCGTCGTCGACCGTTCTGCCGAGCCCGTTCTTCGTGGTCCCGTTGTAGACCTGGACCCGGATCCGCTCGGGGGCGACATCGACCGGTACGGCCTTCGGCCCGGGCGTGTCCGGGCGCTCGGGGGCGAGCGGCTGGTCGTCGCGCAGGGCCTGGAACAGCTTGTCCGCCTTCCGCTCGTCCCACTTCACCGTGGAGCCGATGCCCTTGACCGGATGGGCGACTTTTTCCAGCGGCACGGAGGCGAACTCGGACGAGGCGGGGGAGAAGCCGCGCATCGCCTGCCCGAGTTCCAGCATCTGCTCCGTACCGAACTCCTTGTCGGCCCGGACCGAGTTCAGCATCGTCGAGGAGGCGTCCCGCAACCTCACCGGGTTCAGCAGCACACCGCTGCTGGTCGCCTGCTCGATCAGTGCGGCGAGGAACTTCTGCTGGCGCCGCATCCGGCCCAGGTCGGAGGCTCCGTCGACATGCCGGGACCGTACGAACTGGAGCGCCTGCCCGCCGTTCAGGTCGTGGGTGCCCGCGGCGAGGTCGAGACCGCTGTGCGAGTCCTTCAGCGGCCGGGGCGTGCAGATCCGTACCCCGCCCAGGGTGTCCACGGTCTTCATGAAGCTGGTGAAGTCGACCTCCAGATAGTGGTCGATCTTGACGCCCGTCATGCGCTCCACGGTCCGTACGGTCAGCCCCGGGCCGCCCTTGGCGTAGGCGGCGTTCAGCTTCGCCGGGTGCGGGGAGTGGGTCTTTCCCGTGGTCGGGTCCTTGTGCTCGGGGATCTCGGCGTAGCTGTCGCGGGGGAGCGACACGACGCTCGCGCGCTTCTTGTCCGCCGACAGATGGACGAGCATCAGGGTGTCGGTGCAGTTGCACGGGGCGCCGCCCAGCCGGTACTTCTTCTTCTCCTCCGGGGTGATCCGGTCGCGGCCGTCGGTGCCGACCAGCAGCAGGTTCGTGCCGTGTCCGGCCCGGGGCCGGTTCTTCATGTCCTTGAACGGGTCGATCCGGTCGATCCCGGTCTCCAGGCCGGTCACCACCGCGTGGCCGATCCCCCCCGCGCCGAGGACGAGCACCGAGAGACCGGTCACCACCCGCATGCCCCAGCCTGGCCGCCCGCCCCGTCTCCTCGGTCTGCGTGACGGCGGGACGGCGCGGGGACGCGGGGAACGGCGGGGGGAGGGGTGCGGTGCGGGCACGGGGGAACCTCCGCGGTGCGAGGGGACCGTTCGCACAGTAGGCCCATATGATCTGCGGCCCGCGAAGCGACCCGGCGGCGCGCGTCCGTGTCCCCCATTAGCGGTAACGTGGCGGCCGAACACCGTTGCCTGGTGGGGTGCGACCCCCTCGCGCCCCCGAGGACCACCCGCCACCCGAGGACCACCATGTCTGCCGCGCAGCACCCCGCCGTCTCCGTGATCATGCCGGTGCTCAATGAGGAACGTCATCTCAGGAACTCCGTCCGGCACATTCTGGAGCAGGAGTACGCCGGTGAGATGGAGGTGGTGATCGCGCTGGGCCCCTCCACCGACCGGACGGACGAGATCGCCGCGGAGCTGGTGCGCGAGGACCCCCGGGTCCACACCGTCCCGAACCCGTCCGGCCGCACCCCGGCCGCCCTGAACGCCGCGATCGAGGCGTCCAGCCACCCCGTGGTCGTGCGGGTCGACGGGCACGGGATGCTGTCGCCGAACTACATCGCGACGGCCGTCCGGCTGCTGGAGGAGACGGGCGCGCAGAACGTGGGCGGCATCATGCACGCCGAGGGCGAGAACGCCTGGGAGGACGCGGTCGCCGCGGCCATGACGTCGAGGATCGGCGTCGGCAACGCGGCCTTCCACACCGGAGGCCAGGCCGGCCCGGCCGAGACCGTGTACCTCGGGGTGTTCCGCCGCGAGGCGCTGGAGAAGGCGGGCGGCTACAACGTGGAGTTCATCCGCGCCCAGGACTGGGAGCTGAACTTCCGCATCCGCGAGTCGGGCGGCCTGATCTGGTTCTCGCCCGAGCTGAAGGTGCAGTACCGGCCGCGGCCCTCGATCCGGGCGCTCGCCAAGCAGTACAAGGACTACGGCCGCTGGCGGCACGTCGTCGCCCGCTACCACTCCGGCTCGATCAACCTGCGCTACCTGGCGCCGCCCACCGCCGTCTGCGCGATCGCCGCCGGCCTCGTGGCCGGTGCGGCCGTCACCCCGTGGGCCTTCGTCGTGCCCGCCGGGTACGTCGCGGCGATCGTCGCCGGGTCCGTGCCGGCCGGCAAGGGCCTGTCGCCGAAGGCGCGGCTCCAGATCCCGGTGGCGTTGGCGACCATGCACATGTCGTGGGGGTACGGCTTCCTGACCAGCCCGCGCTCGCTGGCGAAGAAGGTCATCGCCAGCCGCCGCCCGGCCGTCACGGCATAGCCTTCCGCACCTGCCACGGGGCCCGCTGCCCTCCGGCGCACCGGAGGGCAGCGGGCCCCATGACTCGTTTCCGCTACCAGCCGAAGCCCGGCTGGATGTCCATGCAGGCCCCCTCGTCCTTGCCGTTCAGGGCGCGGGCGCTCTCCGGGGTCTTCTCCTTCTTGGCGGGCACGACGTAGTCCCCGTCCTCGCGCCAGTCGGCCCCCACGGTCAGGGTGATGCCCGTGACATCGGTCGACCGCTTCACCGAGGTCAACGGGATGCCGAGCGCCTTGGCGACGGCCTGGGCGTTGCCCTCCATGTCCACGCTGGGGAAGAGCACCTCGGTCCGGGCCGCGGCCTGCGCGTTCTGCGAGTCGATGGTGGTCGAGGCGAAGCCCTTGTCGGTCAGCAGCTTCTTGACCGCCGAGGCGCGGCCCCTGACCGGGTACTGGGTGTCGGTACGGGTCCCGTTGCGGACGGTCACCGGGATCTCGGCGACGGGCGCCGTGGGCTCCTTGGCGGCCGGGGCGGCCTTGCGCTTGGACGCCTTGCCGTCCAGCGGGATGTCGTCGCGGACCATCTGGAAGAGCTGGTCGGCGTCACCGGGCTTCGGGAGCACCCGCTCCCGGTTCACGCCCGTCCCGTAGACGTTCGGCATCGTCGTCATGGTGATGCGGTCGGTGGGAGCCTTCTGGAGCTCCTCCGCGAGGTCGTACAGCTTCTTGACCGTCTTGAGGCCCTTGTCGACCGTCAGCGCGTCGGTCGCCGCCTCGGCGAGGTCCATCAGCTTGCCGGGGTCGGTGAGCTTGGTGCCCTTGCGCAGCTCACGGACCATCGAGTTCATGTACATGTGCTGGGCACGGGTGCGGCCGAGGTCCGTGCCGTCCTCGAAGCCGTAACGGGTCCGCAGCCACTGGAGGGCCTGCTTCCCCTTGATCTTGGTGGTGCCCTTCTCCAGCTTCAGCCCGGAGCCCTTGCCGTCGCTCGTGTGGGAGTAGACGTTGTCCTTGACGCAGACGGGGACGCCGCCTATCGCGTCCGCCATCGAGACCACGCCGGCGAAATCGATCATCATGAAGTGGTCGATGGTGATGCCGGTGAGCTCGTACCAGGTGGCCACGGTGCATCCGGGGCCACCGCGGCCGAGCGTCTGGTTGGTCATCTCCAGGCCGCCGGAGGCGGGGTAGACGCGCCCCGACTTCGGGTCGGTGCACTTCGGGATCTCGAGCAGCGTGTCGCGCGGCATGCTGATCACCGACATGTTGCTGCGGTCCGCGGAGAGATGGACCAGCATCTGCACGTCCGCGAGGGGCGGCGCCCCGAAGGTGTCCTTGGCCCCGCCGAGCTTCTGGTTCTTCTTGGAGTCGCGCGCGTCCGAGCCGATGAGCAGGATGTTCAACGGGGTCTGCCCGGCGGCGTTGGCCTTGTGGTCGGCCATCTTCTTGTCGCCGAGCGTCAGGTCCTCCTTCTTGAGGTTCCCGTTGAGGTGCTCGTAGTAGAAGTACCCGGCGCCGGCGCCGCCGAGTATGAGCAGCGCGAGCACCGTGGCGCTCCACCGCAGCACCCGGCGTTTGCCCTTGCCTTTGCCACCGCGCTGCTTCGCCCCGCCGCCCCGGTGACCGGCGCCCTTCGGCGCGGGCCGCCGGGCGCCGGGGCCCGGGTCCGGCCCTTGCTTCGGCTTCTGCGGCGTGTCCTCGTAGAGGCCGTCGTCCCAGCCGAGTTGGCCCGCGTCGCGGACACGTGGTCGTGTCCCCTCACCGGGTGTGCTGCTCCGTCCCACCGGACCCCCCTGCTGTTCAGACTCGTGGTGTGGCGCGGTGACCCGGTGTCACTTGGCGCACTCTGGCTTGGCGGCGTTCGCCTGCTGGACACCTTCCGGTGCCTTCGCCGGTGCCGCGATGGGAATGCCCGCGCCCTTGAAGTCGGCGCCCAGCGTCAGGACCATCGCCTGAAGCCCCTCGGCGTCCGTGGTCCCCTGCTTCAGCGCGGAGGCGGGAAGGCCCATCAGGTCGGCCAGGGCGCGGGCCTGGTCCGCCTGGTTGGGCGCGTACTCCAGCGTCGTCTTCGCGATCTTCGCCGGGGCGTTGGCCTTGTTGGTCGACTTGAGCACGCCGTGGCTGTTCTGCAGCCATGTGACGGTCGTCTGTGCGGCGCCGCCGATCTCGCCGCCGTTGTACACGTCGACGCGTACGTCGGCCGCGGCGGCCCTGGGGCCCTTGAGGAGCGCGTCCTGCTTGCTCTTCGCCTTCTTCTTCTGCGCGTTGACCTCGGTCAGCGAGGTGTCCTCGCGCATCATGGCGAACAGCGGGTCGGCCTTGGCCTCGTCCGGCACGACCGTGGCCCGCACCTTCTCGGCCGGGTTGTCCTTCACCGGCACCGTCACGAAGGTGATGTTCTTGGTGTCGACCTTGCCGAGCTCCTGGGCCAGCTCCGTCAGCTTCGTCACCGAGCCGATGCCGGAGTCGACGGTGAGTGCCTTGGTCGCCGCGTCCGCCAGCTTGTACAGCTTGGTCGGGCTGGTCAGGGTGTCGTCCGACTGCATCTGACGGATCATCGAGGCGAGGAACTGCTGCTGGGCCTTGATCCGGTCCAGGTCGCTCTCGTTGCCGAAGCTGTGCCGGGTCCGTACGAACGCCAGGGCGTCCTCGCCCTGGATGCGGTGCTCGCCCGCCGGCAGATCCAGGTGCGAGTCCTTGTCCTTGACCGGTTTGGCCAGGCAGACCTCGACGCCGCCGACCGCCGTGGACAGCTCCTTGACCGCGTTGAAGTCGACCATCATGAAGTGGTCGACCTTCAGGCCGGTCAGCTTCTCGACCGTGAGCATGGTGCAGCCCGGGCCGCGCCCCTCCTGACCGAGGCTCTGGTTGAAGCGGACGCCCGCCGTCCCCTGGATGGCCTTCTCCGAGCCGTCCGGCTGCTTGGTCCTGCACTCCGGGATGTCGACGATCATGTCGCGCGGGATGCTGAGCGCCGTCGCGTTGGAGCGGTCCTTGGAGACGTGGAAGAGGATGTTGGTGTCGGCATGGCCCACGCTGCCCTTGTCGCCGTAGCCCTCGTTGCCCTTGCCGGTGCGCTTGTCGGTCCCGATGACCAGAATGTTGATCGGGGCGTCGTTGTCGAAGACGTTCTTGTTGCCCGCCGTGCCCACGTCGACCGTGTTCAGGTTGCCATCGAAGTGCTGGTACAGCGCGTACCCGCCCACCGACAGACCGACCAGCACGAAGGCCAGGGTGCCGCCCGTCCACAGCAGCACCTTCTTGCGGCGCGCCTTGGGCGCCTTGCGGCTGCGCCGGCCCGCCGCCTCGGCCTGGCCGGAACCCCCCTTGCCCCGCGGGCCGCCCGCCGAACGGTGACCGCGCTGTTCGGGCACCTCGCGGCGCGGGGAGGAGCCGCGCCCCTGCGCGTCGCGGGCCGTGCCCCGGCGCTGGGCGCCGACGTCACGGGCCGATTCCTCACGCTTGCCGTCACGGGCCGATTCCCCGCGCCGGCCGCCGGTGTCACGAACGTGTTCCGCTTCTCTGCGACGGGGGACGCGGGGCTGCGTCGCCTGGGAAGCAGCGGCCGAATCCCCTCCGGAATTGTTCAGTCGCAGTTCGTAATCGCCGGTGTCCGGGTTGAGTACCCACTGGTCTGCGGGGTCGAATTCATCCGCCCGCCCACGGCTTTGCGCATCCACGGTTGTTTGAGTCCTCCGTCGGTGCCACGCGGGGCGCCTGCCCCGGTCAGGCGCCCGATCTTTCGCTCCAGAAGTGCGCGGCCTGACGGCCGGAAGCACCGGATCGCGTCACACTATCGGCCCAGTTCGACGTCGAGCGACGTGCGTGACAAATTCCACGGTCCTTACAACTGGTCATTCTGGTCATTACACGCCGATCACCGGCTTCTGTTTGGGAATTGCTTTACTGCCGGCACGGGTCCGCGGCCGCGTTGTTGCCCGAATAGGTGGGTGTGGGGTTCGGGTCCGCGGCGCCCGGAGTATCGGCAGAGGCAATGTTTTTCCCGTTGTTCTTCCTGTCGTCACTCCCGAGCCGGTCCGCCGGGACCACCGTGACCGGGGCGTCCGCGCGCAGTCGGTCGAAGAGCCGCTTCGCGTCGGGCTGGACGAGTTCGTCCCGGTTCGGGTCGGGGCCGTACGGCTGCCGGGGCACGGTCAGGAACTGCACGCTGTCGGTCGGTACGTCGCGCAGTTCGCGCACCAGGCCGTACAGGTCCTTGAGGCTGTCCAGTCCCGGGTCCGTGGTCAGCGACTTCGTGGCCGCGTCCAGCACCGGGTACAGGCGCGTCGGGTTGAGCAGGACGCCCTCGCTCCGCACCTTGTTCACCAGCGCGCCCAGGAACTGCTGCTGGCGGTCCATCCGTTCGGTGTCGCTGCCGTCGCCGATGGACTTGCGGGCCCGTACGTACCCCAGCGCCTGCTCGCCGTCGAGCTCCTGGCGTCCGGCGGGGAGCTTCAGCCGGGCGTCCGGGTCGTCGACCGGCTGCTTCAGGCAGATCTCGACCCCGCCGACCGCGTCGACCATGTCCTTGAACCCGTTGAAGTCGACGACCATCTGGTGGTCGATCCGGATGCCGGTCAGCTTCTCGACCGTGCGGATGGTGCAGGCGGTGCCGCCGAGCTGATAGGCCCAGTTGAACTGGGCGAACTGCTTCTTCGTGGCCGCGCCGCCCGGCTTGTGGCACACCGGGATCTCCACCATCAGGTCGCGCGGCAGGGACATCGCGGTGACGCTCTCCCGGTCCGCGGCCAGGTGCAGCAGGATCGCGGTGTCCGAGCGCTGGCTGCCGCCCTCGTCACGGCCGTACGCGCGGTTGTCGCCGGCCCGGGTGTCGGAGCCGATGAGCAGGATGTTCTCCGCGTCGCGCACCACGAGGGCGGGCCGCTCCCGCTCGTACGCGCGCAGCTCGGCCGCGGCCGAGGTGTCCGTCCTGATGTTGGCGTCGAGCTTCCGGTACAGCCACGAGCCGACGCCCGCGGCGGCCAGCACGACGAGCGAGACGCCGAGCGCGGTCCAGCGCGGCCAGCGGCGTCCGCGCGGTGTGCCCGGGCCCGCCGCCGATCCGCCGCCGTCCGCGCCCGCCCCCGGACCGTCGGCGTCCTGGCCCGCCCCCGGGCCGTCCTTCCGGCCCGTCCCCGAGCCGCCGGAGTCGCCCGGCGGGCCGGCGCTTTCGCTCACGTCTGCGTCCATCCTTCACGGTCGGCGGCGCGCTGGGCCGCCGGTCGCAGGAGTAGACGGCTGAACCTCACGCTTGGTTGTGTCCCGAGTGGTCCGTCCGCCGATCATGTACCGGAGTTGACGAGTAGTCCTGAGGACTCGGCCCGGTATGGGCCGGATGAGTGACTATCAGGGCTCTTGTCATACCACGGTGGTGGTGACCCGCTCGCTCTCGACGCGCTTCGCCAGGCCGTCGTCACCCAACTGCTCCAGGTGGCGGCACAGCACCACGGAGCCGCCTGCGGCCAGCGGGGCGAACAGCCCCGCGCTCAGCCCCTCCCAGCTGTCGTACGGACGACCGGTCAGCAGCCGCGACCCGGCGGTCAGGCCGAGACCGGCCGCGTCCTCGCGGGCCCGCGCCACCAACTGCGAGGCCGTCAGCTCTACGCCGCCCACCGCCAGCGCGGGGGCCTGCGGGTCCACGGGCACGAACGGGGCGAACCGGTCGCCCTGGCCCGGCACCTCGGCCGCGTAGTCCGCGAACCCCTCGGGGGTCTGCGGGAACCTGCCGCCCAGCGGGCGCAGCGCCAGCGCCACCCGCTCGCCGGAGCAGGCGCGCGCGGCCTCCAGCGTGTCCGGGCCGCTGACGACGAGATCGGCGCCGGCCGGGTCGCCCTGCACATCGGCGATCACGCCGACCGAGGAGCAGGCGAGCAGCCACACCGCCGACTGCCAGTGTGCGGGCAGCAGCAGGGCGAGCCGGTCGCCGGGCTCGGCGGCGAGGTCGCCCTGGAGCAGGTTGGCGGTCTTGGCCACCCAATTGGCGAAGGTGGCCACCGACAGTTCCACCCGTTCTCCGGTGGCGTCGTCGTAGAAGGTGACCAAGGGGCGGGCCGGGTCCGCGGCGAGCGCGGAACGCAGCAGGTCGGCGGGGGTGCGGTCGGTGGCGTTCATCCGCGCAAGGGTACGCGGCCACGGAGCGGCGGGAGCGTGCGGACGAAAAGCGGGTGCACCGGTTCGGCAGACGGGCCGTCAAGCGCCGGAGGAGGGTACCGGTGGACGGAGTTGTCTGAATATGGCCAGGATTGTGCGCATGCGTGCCTTCCTTGCATCCTCGATCGGCGTCACCTGCGCGGCGGCGCTCGTCCTGCCGTCGGCAGTGCCGGCGGGCGCCGCCGCCGACTCCGCCCCCGTCGAGCCCGTCGAGCCCGCCGGGGTGCCAGGGTCGACGCAGTCCCTGGCGATAGGCCCCCTGGCCGACCCTTCCGACCCGGCCACCGACGACCCCACCCGGACCGCCGGGGCCGCCGGGCAGGGGCTCACCGAGCGCGCGGTGCGCCCGTTCTCGCTGGTCGGCGTCGTATGGGACGACCCGGACGCCGAACTCCAGGGAACCGTCCAGGTCCGTACCCGCGCCCGCGACACCGGCGACTGGTCCGACTGGCAGGACCTGGAGACGCACAACGCCGAGCACGCCGCCGACCCCGGGAGCACCGAGCGCGGGTCCGGCGGTGTCCGCGGCTCCACCGCCCCGCTCTGGGTCGGCGACTCGGACGGTGTCGCGGTGCGCGTACGCCCGGGGGCCGCCGACTCCCACCGCCACGGTCACGCCGACGACGCTCGTGACGTCGACGATGCCCATGACGTCCACGACGCTCGTGACGTCGACGACGCTCATGACGCCCGTGAAGCGGTCGGCGCTCGGGACTCCTACGGTTCCCGTGTCTCTGACGGTTCCCGTGCCTCTGACGGCTCTCAGGGGCGGGCCGTCCCCGCCGCGTCCCTGCCCGCCGGCCTGCGTCTCGAACTCGTCGACCCCGGCCAGGACGCGCGGCAGACCCTGGTGGAGACCGGACGGCGCACCGAAGGCACCGGCACCACCGGGAGTGCCCGTACCACCGGGAACGTCGGCAGCACCGGGAGCACCGGTACCACCAGGGGCACCGGCACCACCGGGAGAGTCGAGGACTCCGACTTCGTGGACTCCCCGGACTCCCCGGATCCCCTGGGCTTTCCGGGTTCCCCGGACTTGACGGACGTCATAGGTCTCGCGGATCTCACGGACTCCGTCGTAGCCGCCGCCGGAGCGCAGACGGCCGCGAGTACCGGGGCCATCGAGGCAGTCCGGGACGCATGGGGCATCTGGGGCGCCGGGGACGGCCTTACCCCACCCCTCACCTCACCCCTCGACGCCGCTTCGCCCGACGCGACCGCACTCCCCGCCCTCGACAAGGCGGAGACCGAGGCGCGGAGCGAGGCGGAGCCCGGAAGCGCGCCCGGCGCCCAGCCGTACATCGGCCCCCGGCCGCGCATCATCACCCGCAAGGGGTGGGGAGCCGACGAGAAGCTCAGAGAGCGCGCCTTCGTGTACACCAAGACCGTCAAGGCCGCGTTCATCCACCACAGTGCCACCGGCAACAACTACACGTGCTCCCAGGCGCCCGCGGTCCTGCGCGGCATCTACCGATACCACGTCAAGAGCAACGGCTGGCGGGACTTCGGCTACAACTTCGCCGTCGACAAGTGCGGCAACATCTACGAAGGGCGGGCAGGAGGCGTGACGAAGGCGGTCCTGGGAGCGCACACGCTCGGTTTCAACGACAACAGCATGGGCATCGCGGTGCTCGGCACCTTCAGCGAGTCGAACCCGTCCGCCGCCGCGGTGAACGCCGTCGCCAAGCTCACCGCGTGGAAGCTCGGCCAGTTCGGCGCCGACCCGAGCGGGAGGACCACGCTCGTCTCGGGCGGCGGCAACAAGTTCAAGAAGGGCACGAAGGTCAGACTCAACGTCATTTCGGGCCACCGGGACGGCTTCGCAACCGAATGCCCCGGAGCGCGTCTTTACAAGCAGCTCGGCTCGGCCCGCACCAGCTCCGCGCGTCTCCAGGGACGCTGATTCCCGGCGGCACCGGAGGGTCTCCAAGGCCGCGGCACCGCACGGTCCCCGGGGACGCGGACGGAACGCCGCCGGAAGGCCGCCGCGGACCGTCGCGGGCCCACCGGGTACGACCGGGGCGGACCGGAGCCGGGTACGAACGAACCGGTCTGCATACACTGGCCAGCCGAACGAGGCAGGGCCCCACCCAGGAAGCAGAGTCAGCGCTGTGACACAGGCAAGAGAAGCGATCCTCCTGGTGGGCGGCAAGGGCACTCGGCTGCGCCCGCTCACGGTGCACACCCCCAAGCCCATGGTCCCGGCGGCGGGAGTCCCCTTCCTCACGCACCAGTTGGCGCGTGCCCGGGCCGCCGGGGTCGAGCACGTCGTGCTCGCCACGTCGTACCTGGCGGAGGTCTTCGAGCCGTACTTCGGGGACGGTTCGAAACTCGGCCTCCACATCGAGTACGTCACCGAACGCGAACCGCTGGGCACCGGCGGCGCGATACGCAACGTCGCGTCCCGGCTCACTTCGGGGCCGGACGAACCGGTGCTCATCTTCAACGGCGACATCCTGACCGGGCTCGACATCCGGGCCCTGGTCGCCACGCACACCACCTCCGGGGCGGACGTCTCGCTCCACCTCACCCGCGTCGAGGACCCGCGCGCCTTCGGCCTCGTGCCGACGGACGGCAACGGCCGGGTCACCGCGTTCCTGGAGAAGCCCGAGACGCCCGAGGAGATCGTCACCGACCAGATCAACGCCGGGGCGTACATCTTCCGCCGCTCGGTCATCGACACCATCCCGGCCGGCCGCCCGGTCTCCGTCGAACGCGAGACCTTCCCCGGACTGCTGACCTCCGGCGCCCACCTCCAGGGCATGGTCGACTCCACCTACTGGCTGGACCTCGGTACCCCACGCGCCTTCGTACGCGGCTCCGCCGACCTGGTGCTCGGCCGGGCCCCGTCCCCGGCCGTCCCCGGTCGCTGTGGCGAACAACTCGTCCTGCCGACCGCCTCCGTGGCCGCCGACGCCAAACTCACCGGCGGCACGGTCGTCGGCGAGGGCGCACTGATCGGAGCGGGGGCCCGGATAGCGGGATCCGCGGTGCTGGCCGGAGCGGTGGTCGAACCCGGAGCGGTGATCACGGACTCGCTGGTCGGAGCCGGTGCCAGGATCGGTAGCCGGACGGTGATCGACGACGCGGTGATCGGGGACGGGGCACGGGTCGGCGCCGACAACGAACTGCTGGCCGGCGTGCGCGTCTGGTGCGGGGCGGTCCTGCCGGACGCGGCGGTGCGTTTCTCGTCCGACGAATAGACGGGCAGACGAGACGAGCGGGACGAGCGGGACGAGCGGGACGGGCGAGACGGGCGAGACGGACGGGCGGGCCAGGCGTGAGACCGAGGCGCGACCGGCGAAGTAGGCGAACAGGGCCGAATCGGGGTGCCCGGCAGGCCACAGGGGCGCCCGGCTGGCGCAGGACGCCCCAACCATCACACAGCCGCCCGGCCGAACGAGCCGCCCGGCCGAACGAGCCGCCCGCCGGGTAAGGAAGCTCGCAGAGCGAGCATGAGCGCCCTGAGCACTCGGCCGAACGAGGGGCATCGATCGATCGACCGGCCCGGCCCGGCCCGGGCCCGCGTATCCGGCGCGCCGAGCAGGACATCCGTCCCTGCGCTTACCCTCGACACGCACCCCGACGACCGAGGGACCTCACCCGTGGCAGGACGATTCGCCCCCCGCAGCGCCCCCCGCGCGGCCGTGCCGCGCCAGGCGGCGGCCCCGGTGAAGGACGCGCTGACCCGCGACTGGACCCCGCCCGGCCCGCTCGACCTGCGCCTCGTCCTCGGTCCGCTGCGCCGGGGCCCCGCCGACCCCACGTTCCGGATCATCCGGGACGGAACGGTCTGGCGGACCGGCCGCACGCCAGCGGGACCCGGTACCCTCCGCCTGGCCGACCGGGGCGGCCGGATCGAGGCGGCGGCCTGGGGACCGGGCGCGCCTTGGCTGCTGGACCGCCTCCCGACCCTGCTGGGCGCGGAGGACGACCCGGACGCCTTCCGCCCGTACCACCGGCTGCTCGCCGTGACCCGGCACCGGCGCCCCGGACTGCGCCTGCTGCGCACCGGCCTGGTCCTGGAGTCCCTGATCCCGTCGGTGCTGGAGCAGAAGGTCACCGCGGACGAGGCGTACCGGGCCTGGCGGTACCTGGTCCGCGCCCACGGCACCCCGGCGCCCGGTCCGGCGCACGACGGCGCGTTCGCCGCCCTCCGTCTGTACGTCATGCCGGACGCCCGCACCTGGTCGTTGATCCCGTCCTGGGAGTGGCACCGCGCGGGCGTCGACGCGAAGCGCTCGGCCACCGTCCTGCGCGCGGTACGGGTGGCCCGCCGTCTGGAGGAGGCGGCCGACATGGACCTCCCGGAGGCCATGGCCCGGCTGCGCCTCGTGCCCGGCATCGGTCCGTGGACTGCGGCCGAGACCCTCCAGAGGTCGAACGGCGCGGCGGACGCGGTCACGGTCGGCGACCTCCACCTCCCGGGGATCGTCGGCCACGCCCTGGCGGACAACCGGCACGCCGACGACGAGGAGATGCTGGCCCTGCTCGCCCCCTACGAGGGACAGCGGCACAGGGCCACCCGCCTCATCCTGCTCTCCGGCCGGGTACCACCCCGTCGGGCCCCGCGCATGACCCGAGGCGACATCGCCCGCCTGTGACGCGGGCCGGCCCGGTTCCCACCGCGACGAGAACCTGGCGTGCGATGAGAGCGGGGCCGATTCCCGGCCGTGACGCGAGCCGGCCCGGCGGATGCAGCCCGTCCGGCGTTCGAGGACCGGGACCGGGGCCACGCTGGAGCGGAGCCCCGGTCTCGGGGAGGGGCGGGCGAAGGAGAACGCCCACCTCACCGCACCGTCTCCCACCTCACCCCACCTCACCGCACCGTGACGAACGCCTCCGGGTCCCGCGCCCCCCGCGCCGCGGGTGCGACCGCCGCCCGGCCGATCGCGACCGCGCCCAGCGGATCCCACGAATCCGGCAGGTCCAGCACCTCGCGCACCACGTCACGGCAGAACATCGTCGACGACACCCACGCCGAGCCGAGCCGTTCGCCTGCCAGCGCCACCAGGAAGTTCTGGATCCCGGCCCCTGCGGAGACCACGAACATCTCGCGCTCCGCGGTGTCCCGCCGCTCGTCCCCGTACGTGTGGGAACCGTCCATCACCAGGCACGGCACCACCAGATACGGTGCCCGGCGCAGTACGTCGCCCCGCCGGACCCGCTTCGCGATCGACTCCTCGCTCTTCCCGTCCCCGCGCAGGTCCGCGATCCACGCCTCCCGCATGGCGTCGAGCAACCGGGTCCGCGACTCCTCGGACTCCAGGAGCACGAACCGCCACGGCGTCGTGTGGTGCGGCGCGGGCGCCGTCACCGCAGCGGCCACGGCCCGCCGCACCGCGCCCGGGTCCACCGGGTCGGCGGTGAACTCGCGCACCGTGCGCCGCAGGGTCACCGCCTCCCGCACCGCCTCCGAGGTGCCGAGACGGAACATGTCGTCCGCCGCGCCGCGCACCAGTGCCCGCGCCCCGCCCGCCGAGTCCGGCGAGTCCGCGGGGTCCACGACATGGCCGAGCCCGCGCACCACCGCGACCGGCAGCCCCGACGCCTTGCCCTTGACCAGGTCGCCGGCGGCGGCCAGTTCGTCGGCGGTGGCGACCACGGTCGCGCCGAGCGGATTGCCGTACGCGTCCGTCCCACCGCGCAGATCGTCCAGCACCCGGACTCCGGCCGCCCCGATCGCGACATCGGTGAGCCCGTTGCGCCAGGGGCGTCCGAAGGTGTCCGTGACGACGACCCCGACCTCGACGCCGAGGGTGTCCCGCAGCCCGTCCCGGATCGCGCGCGCCGAGCGGTCCGGGTCCTCGGGCAGCAACAGCACCGTCCCGGCAGGGGTGTTCGAGGCGTCGACCCCGGCCGCCGCCATGACGAGACCCTGCGGGTTCTCGACGATCCGCAGCGTGCCGCGCCGCGCCACCACTCGTACCGTCTCGGCGTCGATCGCCGCCTCCCGGTCGGTGGCCTCGACGATCCGGCCCTCCGCCTTGGAGACGATCTTCGACGTGACCAGCAGGACGTCTCCGTCGACCAGCCCCGGTTCGGTGGCGGCGATCAGCTTCGCCAGGTCGTCCCCGGCCCGCACCTCGGGAATCCCGGCCAGGGCCCGGACCCGGTACGAGGGCGCCCCGCCGGAGTCCGCCCCGGTCGCCTCTGGCGGAGTCGCCTCTCCGGGCAACGCACCGGCCACCTTGCCGGGAGCCGCACCGGCCACCTTGCCAGGAGCCGCACCGGCCACGTTCCCGGAGGCCGTACCGCGGGCCGCACCGGCGCTCATGCCCGTACCTCCTCGGCCAGTGCCAGCGCCTGCCGGGCCATCTCCGCCGTCGCGTCGACGTCCGTCATCATCAGCGGCACGGAACGGCAGCGGATGCCCGCCGCCTCCACCACGTCGACCGCCCCGGCGTCCACCGTGTCGACGAGCCAGCCGTCGAGCAGCCCGGAGCCGTAGTGCTCGGCCACGGCCGCCGCTGTCGACTCGACGCCCACCGCGGCGAGCACCTTGTCCGCCATCCCGCGCACGGGCGCGTCCCCGACGATGGGGGAGAGGCCCACGACCGGCACCCCGGCCTCGGCGATCGCCTCGCGGATCCCGGGCACGGCCAGGATCGTCCCCACCGACACCACCGGGTTGGACGGCGGGAAAAGGATGACATCGGCCTCCGAGAGGGCCCGCAGCACTCCCGGGGCCGGTTTGGCCTGCTCGGCGCCGACGGGCACGATCGCCTGCGCCTCGACCGAGGCGCGCAGCTTCACCCAGTACTCCTGGAAGTGGATCGCCTTGCGTTCGCCGTCCAGATCGACGGCCACATGCGTCTCCACGCGGTCGTCGGACATCGGCAGCAGCCGGACGCCCGGCTTCCACCGCGCGCAGAGCGCCTCGGTGACGGCGCTCAGGGGATAGCCCGCGCCGAGCATCTGCGTACGGACGATGTGCGTGGCGAAGTCGCGGTCGCCGAGGCCGAACCATTCGGGCCCGACCCCGTACGCTGCGAGTTCCTCCTTGACGTGGAAGCTCTCGTCCGCGCGCCCCCAGCCCTGCTCCTCGTCGATGCCGCCGCCGAGGGTGTACATCACGGTGTCGAGGTCGGGGCAGACCTTCAGCCCGAACAGATGGATGTCGTCGCCGGTGTTGCCGATCACCGTGATGTCCGCGTCGGGCGCGGCCCGTTTGAGGCCGCGCAGGAAACGAGCACCACCGATACCGCCGGCCAGAACCACAATGCGCATGCCCGACAGTCTGTCAGGCGGCCCCCGGTCCTTGTCCGGGCGGCGGGCGACAGGCGGGACGTCAGCCGCGTACGGCGTTCACGGCCGCGGGTAGGGAGTCCGCCACCGCGCGTACGGAGTCCCCGGCCACGGGCACGGAGGTCGCGGTCGCCGGCGTGCAGTGCGCCGTGTGCATCGGCATCTCGGTCAGGCCCGGGTAGTAGATGTGCAGGCTGACGGCCGGTTCGAGGGAGTCGTTGATCACTTCGTGCACGGAGCCGGGCGCGAAGACGCGCTGTGCTCCGGGGGCCAGCGCGCGTGCGCCGCGCTCGGTGTGCTCGGTCAGCCGGCCGTCCAGGACGGTCAGCAGCCCGGAGGACGGGCCGTGGTCGTGGCGCCCGCTGCCCTGACCGGGCAGCCAGCTCAGCAGCCAGACCTCGTAACCGACCGAGGTCTTCCCGGCTCGGGAGGAGCCGGGGACCGGGGCAACGGCGCGCAGTCGGTGGTACCAGCGGGTGGTGGCGTCGTACTGGACGAGCGGCGCCCACTGCGCGCGGTCGGAGGCGATACGGCGGGCGAGTCCGGCGAACTCGGCCACCGTGGACGGGTGCTCGCGGGCGGGCTGGAGGAGGTGCTGGACCTCGAGGATGTCGCCGGCGATCTGGAGGTCGCTGTCGCTGTTCATGGAAGCGGTGGGTTTCCTCGGCGTGGGGTGCGTGTGCGGTGTCGCGGAGAGGCGCCGGAGAGCCATATGAGCGCGGGAGGGAGCCTCCGCGGAAGTGAGGAGACCTCTTGGTGGACGCGCTCTGCTGAGATGCCCTGCGGCGGGAGCCTCGCGGGAGGAGCGAGAGGAACGGGACCAGAGCCGGAGCTCTACGGCATCAACAGCTGTGACAGATGGAACAGCAACAGCGGGCCCGGACAGCCGTGCGGAACCCACGGACGTGGGTGGCGTACGTCGCTGCGGTCGCTGGCATGGGATCTAGGAGACCGGTTCGACCTTCGCCTGTCAACTTGATGTCCGATGTGTGGGTAACGATTCGCCCTATCTGGCTGCTTTGGGGTGCAGAAAGGTTTATTCGGTCACGGTGGCGGAGATGTGGCGCATCAACCGTGCCGGTAAACGCCGTTGAGGTCCCCGTGATCTGTCTGTGATCTTGGTCGCTTCGGCGGTCGGCCCGAAACGTGGAGGCGGTCCCGCTCGTCTCTCTCGGTGGGGGGTGTGATGCGATCCATGCTGGATGTCAGATTTTTGCTGATTTGCACACTTTCCGCATACCCTTGGTTCCGCAGAGTGAATACCGGAGCCAATAGCAGATCCTCGCTTGACTGGCCTGGAGATACACACTTGTAATTTCACTCGTGTCGTTCGGCCGTGATCAGTAACGGCTGCATCACGGGACGCAAGAGACAGACGAGGGGCGCACATGACCGAGCTGTTCCAGCAACTGCTGGTCGAGGACGCGGACGAGGAACTCGGCTGGCAGGAGCGCGCACTGTGCGCCCAGACCGATCCCGAGTCCTTCTTTCCCGAGAAGGGCGGATCCACCCGCGAGGCCAAGAAGGTCTGTCTCGCCTGCGAAGTGCGGTCCGAATGCCTTGAGTACGCCCTTTCCAACGACGAACGCTTCGGTATCTGGGGCGGACTCTCGGAGCGTGAGCGGCGCCGCCTGAAGAAGGCCGCCGTCTGACGCCGTCGCGACCCCCCGCCCGCCCGGCGTTCACCATCCGCTCCGCCGCGTACGCGGCGGCCGGAGCGGCGAGGGGGCGGCGAGGGGACGGTGGCACCGGAGCGCCGTGACCGCGCGTCACGCGAGGCCCGCACGGGAACCGCAAGCCGCGGAGGCCGAACCATCGATCACCGACAACTCAACCATCCGGATTCGCGGTCATGACCATGGCCCGTCGCCCGCCCGCCCGCGGACGACGGGCCATCACCATGCCCGGCCGTACCGGTTACCGCGTTGCTCGAGGCGCGTCCCGCCGCCGCTCCCGTGCTCCGAGGCCGCGTCCCGCCGTCGCCCCGTCACCCGCTCCCGCATCGCTCGCCGCTGTCCCGTCGTGGCCCCCGTCCGAGCGCTCGGCGTCGACGGGGTGACCCGTAGCGTTAGTGTGGGGCCCCGTCCGAGACGCGCCAACGCCCCGACGGAGCGCGCGCGTACACCGATGCAGCCCCCGGGGGAGCGCCCCCGGACCCGGCCGGAGGGCCCGTACCTCGATGTCCGTGCACAGTCAAACGGCGGCGCCGTACGCGGCTGCCGTCGCCCCCGATTTCCCCCGGCATGTCGTCACCGCCGTGCTCGTCTCCCACGACGGCGCGCGCTGGCTGCCCGACGCGCTCGCCGGACTGCTCGGGCAGGAACGCCCCGTACAGAACGCCGTCGCCGCGGACACCGGCAGCGCCGACGACTCCGCCCGGCTGGTGACCGAGGCGCTCGGCGCCGACCGTGTCCTGCACCTCGCGCGGCGCACCGGTTTCGGCGCGGCCGTCGACGAGGCGGTCCGCACGGCGGGTGTCCTCACCCCCGATGACCTGCCCTACTTGAAGCGGCCCGACAACTGGGACCCGGTCACCAAGACCTGGCGCGAGGACACTTACGACCTCCCCGAGCTGCCGCACGGCGAACCCGTGCAGTGGCTGTGGCTGCTCCACGACGACTGCGCGCCCGCGCCCGACGCGCTCGCCGGGCTGCTGAGGGTCGTCGACAACGACCCGCACGCAGCGATCGTCGGTCCCAAGCTCCGCGGCTGGTACGACCGCAAGCAGCTCCTCGAAGTCGGCGTGTCCATCGCCAACAGCGGTCGCCGCTGGACCGGTCTCGACCGGCGCGAACAGGACCAGGGTCAGCACGACCAGGTCCGTACCGTGCTCTCCGTATCCACCGCCGGCATGCTGATCCGCCGTGACATCTGGGAGGAACTCGGCGGTTTCGACCGCGCGCTCCCGCTGATGCGCGACGACATCGACCTGTGCTGGCGCGCGCACGTCGCGGGGCACCGGGTGCTGGTCGCCCCCGACGCCGTCCTGCGGCACGCCGAGGCGTCCGCCCGCGAGCGCCGCCCCATCGACTGCGTGGGGCGCTCGGTCACCTCCCCGCACCGCGTCGACAAGGCCGGCGCCGTCTACACGATGCTGGCCAACACCCGCGGCAAGGCGCTGCCCTGGGTGCTGCTGCGGCTCGTCGTCGGCAGCCTCCTGCGCGCCGTCGCCTACCTCGTCGGCAAGGTGCCCGGCCAGGCGCTCGACGAGATCACCGGGCTGTTCGGCACCCTGTTGCGCCCCGGACGGATCCTCGCCGCCCGCCGCGCCCGCGGCAGGGGCGCCGTCGACCAGGCCGAACTGCGCGGCCTGTTTCCGCCGCCCGGCGCCACCGTCCGGGCCACCGTCGACCAGATCGCCGGGAACTTCGGCAGCCGGTCCGACGCCGACTCGGGCGGCTCCCGGCACGGCGCCGTGGAGTCCGGCCCCGGCGGCGAGGACGCCGACTTCCTGGAGGTCGAACAGTTCGCACGGCTGAAGCGGATCGGACGCAAGCCCGGCCCGGTGCTCTTCGCCGTCCTTCTCCTCGTCTCGCTCGTCGCCTGCCGCGGACTGCTCGGCGGCGGCTCGCTCATGGGCGGCGCCCTGCTGCCCGCGCCCGCCGACGTCTCCGACCTGTGGGGCCGGTACGCGGACGGCTGGCACCCGATCGGCACCGGCGGCACCCAGACCGCACCGCCCTACCTCGCCGTGATCTCGGCCCTGTCCGCGCTGTTCCTCGGCTCGACCGGCTTCACGCTCACACTGCTGCTGGTCTGCTCGGTCCCGCTCGCCGGACTCACCGCGTACTTCGCCTCCCGCCCGCTGCTCCCGTCCCGGCTGCTGCGTGCCTGGGCGAGCGTCGCGTACGCCTTCCTGCCCGCCACGACCGGTGCCCTCGCGACCGGCCGCCTCGGCACCGCCGTACTCGCCGTCCTGCTCCCGCTGATCGCCCGCGCCTCCGTCTCCGCGCACGGCATGCGCGCCACCGGCGACGCCCGCGGCAGCTGGCGCGCCACCTGGACGTACACCCTGCTGCTCACCGTCGCGATGGCGTTCACCCCCGTCGTGTGGCCGATGGCCGTGGCCCTCGGCCTCGGCGTGCTCGTCCTGCGCCGCAACGACATCGCCGCGTACGGCCTCCGCTTCCTCGCCGCGATCGGCACGCCGATGCTGGTCCTCGCGCCGTGGTCGCTCTCGCTCCTCACCAGCCCGTCCGGCTTCCTGAAGGAAGCGGGACGGGACATCGGCACGGGCACGGCCTCCGCACTCGACCTGCTCGGCATCAGCCCCGGCGGCCCCAAGGCCGCTGGCGGTGTGCTGCTGCTCGGCGTCGTGCTCGCCGCGCTGGCCGCGCTGCTGCGCGCGGAGCGGCAGTTCGCGGTGCGCACCGCGTGGGTCGTGGCGCTCGTCGCACTGCTCTTCGCCGCACTCGCCAACGGCTCCGGCTGGGCGGGCCCGGCCACCCTCGTCTACGGCATCGCGCTGATCGCCGCCGCGCTGGTCGGCGCGGACGGCGCCCGGGTACGCGTCGCCGAACTCAGCTTCGGCTGGCGCCAGCCCGTAGCCGCGCTGATCGCCCTCGCGGCGGGCCTCGCCCCGGTGCTGGCCGCCGTCGGCTGGATGATCGGCGGTGCCGCGGGCCCGCTGGAGCGCCGCGACCCGGTGCAGGTGCCCGCGTTCGTCGCGGAGGAGAGCGCCACCCGGGACCAGCCGCGCACCCTCGTCCTCGGCGGCACGTCGCCCGCCACCGTCTCGTACACCCTCGTGCGCGGCTCCGGCGCGCGGCTCGGCGACGCCGAACTGACCGAGGCGGGCGGGAGCAACAGCCACCTCGACAAGGTCGTCGCCAACCTCGTCGCGGGCTCCGGCGCCGACCAGGGCAGCCAGCTCAGCGGGTTCGCGATCCGTTACGTCCTGGTCCGCGACGGCGCCCCGAAGGAGATCAGCCGGGTCCTCGACGCGACCCCGGGCCTCAGCCGGCTGAGCCAGCTGGACGGCAGCGCGCTGTGGCGGGTCGACCGGCAGGTCGCGCGCATCATGATCGTCCCGTCCGGTACCGGCGGCGAACAACTGCCGGTGGGCTCCCTCCCCGTCGAGGCGCACACGAAGATCCCGGCGGGCGGTTCCGGCCGTACGCTCCGGATCGCCGACGCCGCCGACCCGAACTGGCGCGCCACGCTCGACGGACGCGCCCTGACTCCGAAGACCGTCGACGGCTGGGCCCAGGGCTTCGAACTGCCCGCCGAGGGCGGCACGCTGGACCTGACGTACGACACGCCGTTCACCCACACCGCCTGGATCTGGACCCAGTGCGCGCTGGCCGTGGTGCTGGTGGTCATGGCCCTGCCGGGCCGTCGCCGGGAGATCGACGACGACCTGCCCGAGGAGGGCATGGCCGCCGCCGCCGCGGAGCCGGTCGAGGGCGAGGGACGCCGGGCCCGCAGGCTCCGCGCCTCCGCCCGGGCGGAGGACGAGGCCGCGTCGGCCGGAAGCGGCGGCGCGAGCGGGAGCGGCGAGGAGGCCGCGGGGGAGTACCTCTCGGCTCAGCAGACCGCCGAACCGGGAACGGGACCCGCGCCCGCGCCCGGGCGGACGGACGGTCAGGAGGCATACACCCCGGGCGCCGACGGGATCCAGGACGGCTTCGCCCCGGGCGCCGACGGCGCCGCGTACGCCGTGCCGCAGCAGCAGTACGGCGAATGGGACGCGAGCCAGTACCAGGACGCGGGTCACCAGCCTTACCCGGACGCCTCGTACCAGGACGCCGGATACGGCATGCCGCAGGAGCACCAGCACACCGCGGACCCGTACCCGCAGAACGGCGCCTACGACCCGAACGCCTACGACCCGAACAACTACGACCCGTACGGCTACGCCCAGCAGCACCAGCAGCACCAGCAGTACGACCCGCAGCACCAGCAGTACGACCCGCAGCACCAGCAGTACGACCCGCAGCACCAGCAGTACGACCCGCAGGTCTCGCAGTACGACCCGCAGGCGGCCTCGTACGACGCCCGGGCCGGCTACGCCGGGCACGGCGGGTACGAACCGCAGAACCCCGACGAGAACCCCGCCCCGGGCCAGAACCCGTGGCCGACCGGTAACGCATCGCGAGGCGAGTCCGAGTGAAGTCCAGCAGCCTGTCCCTCATCGCGGGCACCGTAGCCCTCGCCGCCGTCACCGGATTCGCCGCGTTCACCGCGCCCGGTGAGACGAGCGCGGCGGAACCGAAGGCGGCCTCCCGGCTGCCGGTCGAACGGTCCAGCCTGCTCTGCCCGGCGCCCGGCCGCTCGGACCTCGCGGAGACTACGTACACGACCTACACCCCGACCGCGGACGGCGCAGGCGGGGCCGGCACGGCCGAACTGATGCCGTCCACGGCGACGACAGCCGACGGCTCCGCGGGCAAGACCGGGAAGGAAGGCGGCCAGAAGGAGGACAAGGACAAGGAGAAGGACGACAAGGGCGACAAGGACGACAAGAAGACGGACGCCACGAAGCCCGTCCTCTCCCTGAAGGAGCCCGGCAAGCCGGCCACCGCCGAGGTCTCCGGTGCCGACGCACCCGCACTGATCGGCACCGCCACCGGCCGCCTGGCCCCCGGCTGGGCCGCCCAGCAGACCACCCTGGTCGAGGCGGGCTCCCGCGGCCTGCTCGGCGTCAGCTGCACCGCCCCGGGAACCGACTTCTGGTTCCCGGCCGTGAGCACCGCGAAGACCCGCGAGGACTACGTCCACCTCACCAACCCGGACGACACCGCGGCCGTCGCGGACATCGAGCTGTACGGCCCGGACGGCAGCCTCAAGTCGGATGTCGGCGAGGGCATCACGGTGCCCGCCCACTCGGGCGTCCGCGTCCTGATCTCGACGCTGACCAGCGAGGTGGTCGAGGACGTGACCGCCCACGTCACCACCCGCACCGGACGTGTCGGCGCCGCCGTCAGGACGGCGGACGAGACGACCGGCAGCGACTGGCTGGCCGCCTCCGTCTCCCCTTCCGGCACCCTGGTGCTCCCCGGCATCCCGGCGGACGCCACCTCCGTCCGCCTGGTCGCCTTCGCGCCCGGCGACGCCGACGCGGCCCTGAAGATCCAACTGCTCAGCCCGACCGGCCCGGTCTCACCGGCCGGGAACGAGGACGTGCTCGTCAAGTCGCGTATGACGGCGGGCGTTGACCTGAAGGAGATCACCAGGGGTGAACCCGGCTCGCTGCTGCTGACCCCGACGAAGGGCGGCAAGGGCGCCCCGGTGGTGGCCGCGCTGCGCGTGGTCCGCGGCAAGGGCGACGGCCGTGAGGCCGGCTACATCCCGGCGACCGGCCCGGTGGGCGCGCAGGCCACGGCGGCGGACAACCGGGGCAAGGGTTCGATGCTCTCGCTCACCGCGCCCGGCGCCACCGGCACCGTGAAGGTCATCGCCTCCGCGGGCAGCAAGGGCGGCGAACAGGCCGTCAAGACATACACCGTCAAAGGTGGTACGACCCTCGCGGTCACGCCGCCCGTGCCGGCCGGCCTCAAGGGCGGCTACGCGCTGACGGTCCGTACGGAGTCGGGCGGACCGGTCCACGCCGCCCGCACGCTGAGCCTCCCGAAGGACGGCGTCCAGATGTTCACCGTGCAGACCCTGCCGGACGACGGCGGAACGGTGGCGGTGCCGGAGGCGGTGCAGGACCTGTCGGTCCTGGACGACTGAACACGGTCGGACGACTGAACGCGGCGGCGCGGCGGTCGGGGTGTCCCGGTGGGGGGCGGCCCGGCTGCCGCGCCGTCCCGTTCCCGCCGCTCCTCCTGCTGTTCCGCCTGTTCCCGCCGTTCCTTCTGCCCCGCCGCGCCCGTTACTCCTGTCCGTACCGCGGATCCACCGACTCCGGCGAGAGCCCGAGCAGATCCGCGACCTGCTCCACGACGACCTCGTGCACCAGCAGGGCACGTTCGTCGCGGCTCTTGGCACGGATCTCGACGGGCCTGCGGTAGACGACGATCTGGGCGGGCCGGTTCTTCTCCGCGGACGTCGCGCGCCCCAGCGGTACGGTCTCCACCCGCACTCCCGGGGCGTCGGCCGACGGCACGTCCAGCACCATGAAGTCGACATCGGCCAGTTGCGGCCAGCGCCGTTCCAGCCGCTCCACGGAGTCCTGCACGAGATCGCGGAAGCTCTCCGCCCTGCTCACCGACAGCGGCACCTGAGGCGGAGTCAGAGGCCCGCGCATGCCACGGCCGTGACGGTCACGACGGCGCGGGCGGGGGTCGGACGGGCCGGGGGCGGACGGGCCGGGGTCGGACGGGCGGGGAGGCACGGGACTGTCCATCACCGACGCAGCGTAACCCCCGGCGGGGCGGACGGATCGCGGCAACTGACGCAGCGTCGGCCTGTCCAATCATGAACAATCCGGCCAAACAGCGGGCCGTTTCAAGCCCGGCTCGCGACCGCTGTTCTCCTGCTGAATGACAGCTTTTGTGTCGAGCGGCGACCGGAATCGTTGCCGTCATGACCTGCGTTTCTGTGCTTCCTCGCAGGTCAGAAGGTTGTCCGAAAGGCAGTTGTGCCGGAGGTCACAGGGCGACACGGTGGGGTGACCTGAGGGAGAGTCGTCGCAGCCCGCTCAAGAGTGCGGTACCGTCCAACATCGTGAGCCCTGTACGTCGCTGTTCGCGCACCGCGTGCGGCCGCCCTGCCGTCGCGACACTGACGTACGTCTATGCCGACTCGACTGCGGTCCTCGGCCCGCTCGCCACCTACGCCGAGCCTCACTGCTACGACCTCTGCGCCGAGCACAGTGAGCGGCTGACCGCGCCACGTGGCTGGGAAGTCGTCCGCCTCTCCGACCCCTCCGCTCCCACGCGCCCCAGCGGTGACGACCTCGAAGCGCTCGCCAACGCCGTACGGGAGGCGGCGCGTCCGCACGAACGGGGCGGTGGCGGCCGGAACGGCGGCCCGCAGACCGCCGACCCGATGGAGGTCGCGCGCCGCGGCCACCTTCGGGTGCTCCGCTCCCCGGACTCCTGACCGCTCCCCGGACTCCTGCCGATTCCAGCCGGGGCTCCTGACCGCCCCTCATCCCGCGGCCGGTCCTCCTCCACCCAGCCGGTCCTCCTCATCCCGGCCGGTCTGCTCCCACGGCCGGCCGGTCCTCTTCCGCCCGGCCGACGTCGGCCGCGGACCTCACCGCCGCAAGGGAACCGCCCGGATCACCCGCGACCCTCCCGAGTGCCGGATCCCCCGAGACCTGCTGAAACCGGCGCCGGGTAATTTTGGACGGACCGCAGAGAACTCAGGAGGACCGGCCCGTGGCTGCTGACCTGTCGCAGATCGTGAAGGCGTACGACGTGCGCGGGGTGGTGCCCGATCAGTGGGACCAATCGCTGGCCGAATACTTCGGAGCGGCGTTCGTCGAGGTGACCGCAGCGGACGCGATCGTGATCGGCCACGACATGCGGCCCTCCTCGCCGGGCCTCTCGGCGGCCTTCGCCCGTGGCGCGGCGGCCCGCGGCGCGGACGTCACGCTCATCGGCCTCTGCTCGACCGACCAGCTCTACTTCGCCTCCGGCAGCCTCGGCCTCCCCGGCGCGATGTTCACCGCCTCGCACAACCCGGCCCGGTACAACGGCATCAAGCTCTGCCGGGCGGGCGCCGCACCCGTGGGCCAGGACACCGGCCTCGCCGAGATCCGCGCCCTGGTCGAGAAGTGGTCCGAGACCGGGTCACCGGAGTCGGCCGCCGCGCCCGGCACCGTCACCGAACGCGAGACGCTCCCCGACTACGCCGCGTACCTGCTGTCCCTCGTCGACCTCTCGTCGATGCGCCCGCTGAAGGTCGTCGTCGACGCGGGCAACGGCATGGGCGGCCACACCGTCCCCACCGTCCTCGCCGGCCTTCCCGTCGACCTCGTACCGATGTACTTCGAGCTCGACGGCACGTTCCCCAACCACGAGGCCAACCCCCTCGACCCGAAGAACCTCGTCGACCTCCAGGCCCGCGTCGTGGCCGAGGGCGCCGACCTGGGCCTCGCCTTCGACGGCGACGCGGACCGCTGCTTCGTCGTCGACGAACGCGGCAGGGGCGTCTCCCCGTCCGCGATCACCGCCCTGGTCGCCGCACGGGAACTCGACCGCCACGGCGGCAGGGGCACCGTCATCCACAACCTGATCACCTCCCTCTCGGTCCCCGAGGTGATCCGTGAACACGGCGGCACGCCGGTCCGCACCCGCGTGGGCCACTCCTTCATCAAGGCGGAGATGGCCGCGCACGGCGCGATCTTCGGCGGCGAGCACTCCGCGCACTACTACTTCCGCGACTTCTGGAACGCCGACACGGGCATGCTCGCCGCGTTGCACGTCCTGGCCGCGCTCGGGAGCCGCCCCGGGCCGCTGTCGGAGCTGGTCGCCCAGTACGACCGCTACACCGGCTCCGGCGAGATCAACTCCACGGTCGCCGACCAGCCGGGCCGTACGGCCGCGGTGCGCGCGTCCTTCGCGTCCCGCGACGGTGTCACGACCGACGACCTGGACGGCCTGACGGTCACGGGCCAGGACTGGTGGTTCAACCTGCGGGCCTCCAACACGGAACCGCTGCTGCGCCTGAACGTCGAGGCTCGCGACGAGCGGACGATGGCCGGCGTACGCGACGAGGTGCTGGCCATCGTCCGGGCCGCGCCCGGCCCGTCCGGCGACTGATGAGCGGGGCCGGGGCACTGCCGCCAATGGCGGAAGGGTCCCGGAATACCTGAAGCCCCGGAACACCTGAAGCAGGGTCCCGGGACACCTGAAAGAGAGCCGCAACGGCGGGAGAATCCGAAACAGCCGGAGCACCGGGACAGATCAGGAGCGCGGGGAAGGTTCTGGGCGCCGAGAAGATCAGGAACACTGCGAAGCACCGGGTGCGGGGAGAACGTCCCCGTTCCGTGCAGGTGTGCCGGGTTCGGACGGGACAGCTCCGCCCGGGCCGCGTCCCCCGCACCCCGGCGGTAGGCTGACGTCGCCCGATCCGCGTGCGGGCGAACCGCTCGACCGAACGCCCGAAGACGCCTGAAGGGACCCGCCCATGCCGCTCGAAGCCGGCCTCCTGGAGATCCTCGCCTGCCCGGCCTGTCACTCCCCGCTCGACGACCGGTCGGCGGCCGACAGCCCCGAGCTGGTGTGCACCGGCGAGAACTGCGGCCTGGCCTACCCGGTGCGGGACGGCATCCCCGTCCTCCTCGTCGACGAGGCCCGCCGCCCCCGGTGACGGCATCCGCCCCGGGCGGCGACACCCGCCCGGTGGCGGTACACGTGTCCGAGTGAACGAGAAGTGAACGTGAACGGCATCCGTGCCCTCACGGCACCGGTGCCCGGGACCGCACGGTGACGAGACCGCACGTGATCAGCAGGTGATCGTGATCAGCAGGTGATCGGAGGACCGTCCCCATGCTCGACGAGTCGCTGCTCGACGCCCCGGAAGCCCTGGCCCGGGCCGACCGCCGCGGCCTGCTCCGCGGCGCCGCCGAGTGCGGGGCCCGGGTCCGCGCCGCCGCCCGGCACGCGGCCGAGGCCGGAATCGCCGGGCTGTCCCCGGAAGGCCGCCCCCGTGCCGTACTCGTCGCGGGCTCCGGAACCGCCGCGGCGGGCGTCGCCGACCTGATCAGCGCCCTGGCGGGTGCCTCCGCGCCCGTCACCCGCATCCGGCCCGCCGGGGTCGCCCCCGCCGCGGGTGCCCTGCGCTGGGAGCTGCCCGGCTGGGCCGGCTCCGTGGACCTGCTCCTGATCGTCACGGCCGACGGCTACGAACCGGGCCTCTCCCTCCTCGCCGAACAGGCGTACCGGCGCGGCTGCAGTGTCGTCGCCGTCGCTCCCCGGAAGTCACCACTGCGCGAGGCGATCGACGGCGCGCGCGGACTCGTCGTACCGATGGCAACCGCCCCCCACGGCGAGTACGACGCGGAGACGTCCGCGGCCGGGCCCGGGACCCTCTGGGCCCTGTTCACGCCGCTGCTCGCGCTGCTCGACCGGGTCGGACTGGTCACCGCGTCCGCCGAGGCGCTCCAGGGCGTCGCCGACCGCCTCGACCGCACCGCGGAACGCTGCGGTCCGGCCATCGCCACGTACAGCAACCCGGCGAAGACCCTCGCCGCCGAACTCGCCGACAGCCTTCCTCTCATCTGGACCGAGGGAGACGCGGCGGGCCCGGTCGGCCGCCGGTTCGCCGAGGTGCTCGCCGAACTGTCCGGCCGCCCCGCCCTCGCCGCCGAACTCCCCGAGGCCCTTCCCGCCCACGGCGCGCTGCTGGCAGGCGCCTTCGCGGCCGGGGCCGACCCCGACGACTTCTTCCGCGACCGGGTCGAGGAGCCGGAGCCCCTGCACACGCGTGTCGTCCTGCTCCGCGACCGCCCGGCAGGCGGCCTCAGCGCCGCCCCCGCCGCCCGCGAACTGGCTCTCGGCCACGACACGGCGATCAGCGAACTCGAACCGGAGGACGGCACCGCACTCGAAGCCCTCGCCGAACTCCTCGCGGTCACCGACTTCGCCGCCGTCTACCTGGCACTGGCGTCCGCCCGCGCCTGACCGCCCGTATCCCTGACCCCTCCGTATCCCTCATCCCTTCGTATCGCTCATCCGTTCGTGCCCCCGCTCCGGCAGCGCCTCTGGATACTCTCCCGGAGAACGGGTCGCTCCCCGACAACGGTCGCCCGCGCTTCCGGCCACTGCCGGGAGTCCGCGCTTGCGGCCACTGCCAGGAAGGTGTCGGTCCCGCGCCCGGCCTACCGCACCACCGTCCGGACGGCATCCGGACACCGCCCGGCCACCACCAGGACACCACCCGAGCCGCCCCGCACACCACACTGCCTCAGACACCCCCCGATACACCCCGTCGATCCACGCACCCCACGAGGATCCGCGCATCCCCGAGCACGAGGACGAACCATGGACCGGCTCTCCAACACCGTCCGCCCGTACGCCTGGGGCTCCACGACCGCCATCCCGGAGCTGCTCGGCGTCGCCCCCACCGGCGAACCGCAGGCCGAGATGTGGATGGGCGCCCACCCCGGAGCCCCGTCCCGCCTCACCCGTACCACCGGCACCGCGGCCGGCCGCGAACAGTCCCTCACCGAGGTCATCGCCGCCGACCCGGAGCGCGAGCTGGGCCGGGCCACCGTCGAGAAGTTCGGCCCCCGCCTGCCCTTCCTCCTCAAACTCCTCGCCGCGGGCGCCCCGCTCTCCCTCCAGGTCCATCCCGACCTCGACCAGGCCCGGCGCGGCTACGCGGACGAGGAGCGCCGTTCGGTCCCGATCGACGCCCCCCACCGCACGTACAAGGACCCCAGCCACAAGCCCGAGCTGATCTGCGCGCTCACCCCCTTCGCGGGTCTGTGCGGCTTCCGCAGGCCCGCCGAGGCCGCCGCGACGATGGCGGCCCTCGGCGTCGACTCGCTCAAGCCGTACGTGGACCTCCTCGGCGCCCACCCCGAGGAAGCGGCCCTGTGCGAGGTCCTCACCGCGATCCTGGCCGCCGACCCGACGGAGACGGCCGAGACCGCGAACGAGGCGGCGGCCGCCGCGCAGCGCCTCGGCGGCACTCTCGCCCCGTACGCCCGGATCGCCCACCACTTCCCCGGAGACCCCGGCATCCTCGCCGCGATGCTGCTGAACTACGTCGAGCTCCAGCCCGGGGAGGCCCTGTTCCTCGGAGCCGGCGTCCCGCACGCCTACCTCGACGGCCTCGGCGTCGAGATCATGGCGAACTCGGACAACGTGCTGCGCTGCGGTCTCACGCCGAAGCACATCGATGTGTCGGAACTCCTGCGCGTCGTCCGCTTCGAGCCGACCGAAGCGGACGTCCTGCGCCCCGAGGCGTCCCCGTCCGGCGAGGAACTGTACGAGACGCCCGTGGACGAGTTCCGGCTCTCGCGTTTCGACCTGTCGCCCGCGGCCGAGCCCGTCGACCTGACCCGGGACGCCCCGCAGATCCTGCTGTGCACCGCGGGCGCTCCGAAGGCGGGCACGATCGGCCTCACCCCCGGTGCCTCGGTCTTCGTACCCGCCGGAGAGAAGACCGAAGTGTCCGGTACGGGAACTTTGTTCCGTGCCACAGTAGTGGCCTGACGGATCCTTCGTACCGGCGGCTGCAACAATGTCCGGCCGTAGCGCGGCGCCAGGGCCGCAGCACTGAAGAACCGACGAAGGGAACCAAGCACCATGAGTGCGTCAGGCGGAACCAAGGCGATCGTGGCGGCACTCGGAGCCAACCTCGCGATCGCCGTGGCCAAGTTCGTCGCGTTCCTGTTCAGCGGCTCGTCATCGATGCTCGCGGAGAGCGTCCACTCGGTCGCCGACTCGGGAAACCAGGGACTGCTGCTGCTCGGCGGCAAGAAGGCCCGGCGCGAGGCCACCCCCCAGCACCCCTTCGGCTACGGCCGCGAGCGCTACATCTACGCCTTCCTCGTCTCCATCGTGCTGTTCTCGGTCGGCGGCATGTTCGCGCTGTACGAGGGCTACGAGAAGATCAAGCACCCGCACGAGATCGAGTCCTGGTACTGGCCGGTGGGCGTGCTCGTCTTCGCGATCATCGCCGAGGGCTTCTCCTTCCGCACCGCCATAAAGGAGTCCAACGAGACCCGTGGCTCGCTGTCGTGGAAGGAGTTCATCCGCCGGGCGAAGGCCCCCGAACTGCCCGTCGTGCTCCTGGAGGACCTCGGCGCGCTGATCGGTCTGGTGCTCGCCCTCGGTGGTGTCGGACTGGCGCTCGTGACGGGTGACGGCATCTGGGACGGCATCGGCACCCTCTGCATCGGCGTCCTGCTGATCGCCATCGCGATCGTGCTCGCTGCCGAGACGAAGTCCCTGCTGCTCGGCGAGGCCGCCGGTGCCGACCAGGTCGAAAAGATCAAGGCGGCGGTCGTCGACGGTGACACCGTCACCCGCCTCATCCACATGCGCACGCTCCACCTCGGCCCGGAAGAACTGCTGGTCGCCGCCAAGATCGCGGTGCGGCACGACAACACCGCCGCCGAAGTCGCCAATGCCATCAACGCCGCCGAGGCCCGCATCCGCGAGGCCGTCCCGATCGCCCGCGTCATCTACCTGGAGCCGGACATCTACAGCGAGGCCGCCGCCGCAGCCGGTGCCAACCCCGGCAGGACCCCGGGCGGAGCACCGGGCAGGCCCTCCGGAGGATCCCCGGACGCCTCGTCGAACTCCGGCCACTGACCCGCCCACCGCCCCATCCACCGTCCACCGGCACCGTCACACCCGGCTGGCCGCCCGCCCCTGGTGGCCGCCCCCGCGCGTTCGTGGTCCCCGGCCGGGGCTCGTCCCACCGCCCCGGCTCTCCACCGCCGCCGCAGGCCGTCCCGACCCGCCCCGGTCCGCTGGCCCCGTCCCCGTCCGTTCCCTTCCGTTCCCTGTCCGCTCGTGCCCCTCTTCCCGTCCCTCCCCGCCCCTCCTCGTTCTCTCTCCGATCGGCTTGCGGTCCCTCTTCCTGCCCTCCCTGTCCTTCCTGGTTTGCCTCCGGCCCTGGCCCGCCCTATCCGCGAGCCTTTTCCGGCCACTCACGGTTCCGGGCGGGCTGGGAGCGTCCGGGGCGATCGGTGTAGATTCGACGGCAGTGTCAGACGTCGCTGCTGATGGCGGTCGATCGGTCCGCGCACGCGGACCGGCCGAGGGAGAGAGGGCCTCCGACGGACTGCGCTGCGAACGCCCGGGCATTCGTGTGTCCGCGCCCCGCAGAGCCAGCCGCCCACCTCGACACCCACTACGAGGAGCAGCCCGTTATGACAACGGTCGCCAACCAGCAGGACTTCAAGGTCGCCGACCTCTCCCTCGCGGCGTTCGGCCGCAAGGAGATCACCCTCGCCGAGCACGAGATGCCCGGCCTGATGTCGATCCGCAAGGAGTACGCCGCCGCCCAGCCGCTGGCCGGCGCCCGCATCACCGGTTCACTGCACATGACCGTGCAGACGGCCGTGCTGATCGAGACCCTGGTCGCTCTCGGCGCCCAGGTCCGCTGGGCCTCCTGCAACATCTTCTCCACCCAGGACCACGCCGCCGCGGCCATCGCCGTCGGCCCGAACGGCACTCCGGACAACCCCCAGGGCGTCCCGGTCTTCGCCTGGAAGGGCGAGACGCTGGAGGAGTACTGGTGGTGCACGGAGCAGGCCCTGACCTGGCCGAACACGCCCACCGGCGGCCCGAACATGATCCTCGACGACGGTGGTGACGCCACCCTCCTCGTCCACAAGGGCGTCGAGTTCGAGAAGGCCGGCGCGGTCCCGGACCCCTCGACCGCGGACAGCGAGGAGTACGGCCACATCCTCGCCCTGCTGACCCGCACCCTCGGCGAGTCTCCGCAGAAGTGGACCCAGCTGGCGTCCGAGATTCGCGGTGTCACCGAGGAGACCACGACCGGTGTGCACCGGCTCTACGAGATGCACCGCGACGGCACCCTCCTTTTCCCGGCGATCAACGTCAACGACGCCGTCACCAAGTCCAAGTTCGACAACAAGTACGGCTGCCGCCACTCCCTGATCGACGGCATCAACCGCGCCACGGACGTCCTCATCGGCGGCAAGACCGCGGTCGTCTGCGGCTACGGCGACGTCGGCAAGGGCTGCGCGGAGTCGCTGCGCGGCCAGGGCGCCCGCGTGATCATCACCGAGATCGACCCGATCTGCGCCCTCCAGGCGGCGATGGACGGCTACCAGGTGACCACGCTCGACGAGGTCGTCGACAAGGCCGACATCTTCGTCACCACCACGGGCAACAAGGACATCATCATGGCCGCCGACATGGCCAAGATGAAGCACCAGGCCATCGTCGGGAACATCGGCCACTTCGACAACGAGATCGACATGGCCGGCCTGGCCAGGATCGAGGGCATCGTCAAGGACGAGGTCAAGCCCCAGGTCCACACCTGGACGTTCCCCGACGGCAAGGTCCTCATCGTGCTGTCCGAGGGCCGCCTGCTCAACCTGGGCAACGCCACCGGACACCCCTCGTTCGTGATGTCCAACTCGTTCGCGGACCAGACCCTGGCCCAGATCGAGCTGTACACCAAGCCGGAGGAGTACCCGACCGACGTCTACGTGCTGCCCAAGCACCTGGACGAGAAGGTCGCCCGCCTCCACCTCGACGCGCTCGGCGTCAAGCTGACGACGCTCCGTCCCGAGCAGGCCGCCTACATCGGCGTCCAGGTCGAGGGCCCGTACAAGCCGGACCACTACCGCTACTGATCCGGCCCGTCGCCGACACGTACGCGTATCACCGCCGGCCGACCGGCTGCCGGCGATGTGGCCGTCGACAGACGGAACAGCACGGCAACGGCTACGAGCGCAGGCCCCCGCACCCCCGTGTCGGGGGCCTGCGCTCGTACCGCCCGCTCAGCCCGAGGAACCCCGAAGGACCCCATGCCCCGCGGTCGATATTCGCTTCACGATCTCCACGACCACACCCTCCTCGGCGAAGAACACTTCCAGTGCGCCCCCGGCCCCTCCGGCTGGCGCTACGTCTCCCGCACCATCACCCCTTCCGGCGATCACCTCGGCTCCGTCGACCTGACCCTCGACGACCTGGGCCGCCCCATCCGTCTCGAACTCCGTGCCGCGAGCTGGCAGGTCCGCGGCGCCGCCCTGGACGGCGTCACCTGGGTCCGTACCGACCCGACCGGCGTTCATGCCACCGAAGGCAATGCGCGCGCCCACGCCTTCACCGGCACGTCCCCCGCCTTCCTCGTCGCGACGTCACGACTGCTGCGCCTCACCCCCGATTCCCCCGCGGCCCGCGTCCGCCTGATCGCCTTCACGGACCCGGTCCTCGCACCCCGCACCGTCGACCAGTCCTGGGCCTTGGTGAACAGTGAAGCGCACGCCACTGACAACGGCCCCCTGACCGTGGACGAATACCAGGTCAGCGCCCTGGACACCGGCGAGCAGCACACTGTTCACATCGCCGGTGACGTCGTGCTCTCGGCCCCCGGCATCGAACTCGAAGACCTGGACTCCCCACCCTCACCGCGTTAGAGCGCGACTCACCACTCGTCTCGTCGCCCGGGCTCACCGCACGGCGTGGGCCCCCCCGCGTCAGGCGGGCGGCGCGAACCCCGTCGAGGCGGGCCCCGTCCCGTCCCCCTTCACCCGCGGGACCGGGGGAGCGCCCGTCCCCGCACCGCCCACGGGCGACGCCGGCGCGGTGGGTGCCGGCGGCACGGCCGTGCTCCCCGCCCCCGCGCTCCCCGTACGTCCCACCTGCTCCGCGCACCCGCCCGATTGCCCCGCATGTCCGGCCGAATCAGCCACCGCCGCCGGTCCGCCCAGGGCCGTCCCGCGTGCGGTCCCGCCGGGTGGGGAGGCGGCCACCACCCGTCGCGCGTCCCGCGCCTGCCGTTCGTTTACCACTGCCGCCAGATACGCACCGGCGGGCACCCCCGCGGGAACCGGAACACCGGTCCGCGCCGACAACTCCCCGGCCAGCCGCTCCGCCATCGACAGGCCCATCTGCGCGTCGAGCTGATGCATCCGCGTCAGGTACTGCCGTATCGCCAGCCACAGCCCGTCCGGCACCGCCGACAGATCCAGAGCCGCGAACCGTCCGACCAGCCACGGCGGCGGAAGCGGCACGGCCGCCTCACGACCCGCCGCCACCCGCTCCCGCACGACGAGCGTGCCCGCGAACACGTCCCCCAGGCGACGCCCACGCTCCGACACCAATGAGGCGACGCAGGCGACGACCCCGAACGTCAACAGGATCTCGACGAAACCCATGGCCCCGCGCATCAGCGCGTGCCGGAAACGAATCGGCCCCCCGTCGTCCCGGACCACACGCAGCCCGCACACCAGCTTCCCCAGCGAGCGGCCACGGCTCAGCGTCTCCACCGCGATCGGCCCACCGACCAGCACCAGCAGGAAGGCGGCTACGGATATCGCGGCGAACGCGGCGTCGTCCAGCGTCACCGTCGCCATGGCCAGTCCCATCGACACCATGAAGAACACCGCGCCCACCACCACGAGATCGAGGGCCAACGCCAATGCCCGACTCGGCAGTTTCGCCGGCCGTAGAGCCAGTACGACCGCGTCCCCGGTCACGAGTTCATTCATGGCCGCCCCATCCCTCGCCGCTCGTCCCTGCCCCTCGGGCCCTCAGTCTGCCAAGCTGACCCGCAGCGCGCCGCCGCGGTACGAACCCGTACGCCCCCTTGCCTGGAGCAGCAGCCGACCATGGACCTCGATGTCTTCGTGAACGCCCATCGCGCGGAGTGGGACCGCCTGGACCACCTCCTGCGTCGCGGACGCCGGCTCACCGGCGAGGAAGCCGACGAACTCGTCGAGCACTACCAGCGCACGGCCACCCACCTCTCCCTCGTCCAGTCCAGCGCCCCGGACGCCGCGCTCGTCGCGCGCCTCACCCAGCTCGTTGCCCGTGCCCGGTCCACGGTGACAGGTACCCGCCGGGCCTCATGGCGCGACGCCACGCGCTTCCTGACCAGCGGATTCCCGGCCGCGGTCCACCGCTCCCGGCACTGGTGGATACCGACGGCCGTGCTCTCCACACTGCTGGCCGCTCTCATCGGCTGGTGGATCGGTACGCACCCCGAGGTCCAGGCGGCCATCGCGGCCCCGGACGAGCTCCGCCGCCTGACCAGCCCGGGCGGGGAGTACGAGACGTACTACTCCAGCCATCCCGCCGCGTCGTTCGCGGCCCAGGTCTGGACGAACAATGCGAGGGCCGCTGCCCTGTGCCTGGTCCTCGGCGCGTTCCTGTGCGTCCCGGTGATCTGGGTGCTCTTCGTCAATGTGCTCAACCTCGGAGTCGGCATCGGACTGATGTCGTCGGCCGGCCGACTGGACGTCTTCCTGGGGCTGATCCTCCCGCACGGCCTGCTCGAGCTCACGGCCGTTTTCGTCGCGGCGGGCACCGGCCTGCGCCTCGGCTGGACGGTCATCGACCCCGGCCCGTTCAGCCGTCGCTCGGCCCTCGCTCAACAGGGGCGGGCGGCGATCGGCATGGCCATCGGCCTCGCCCCGATCCTCTTCGTCTCGGGTGTCATCGAAGGCTTCGTCACCCCTTCCGGCCTGCCGACCTGGGCCCGCATCACCATCGGAATCGCGGCCGAGGCTGCCTTCCTCGTGTACGTCTACGTCCTGGGTGGCAGAGCGACGCGAGCAGGAGACCGAGGCGATATCGACGCCGCGGAGCGCAGCGCAGAGCTGCCGGTCGCAGCCTGAGGTGGAATCGCCCCCGCTGACCTGCTAGTCTGTCCATCTCCCCAGAAGAGTGTTGACACGGTCAGCACGGGGAGGTAGATTCTAACGGTTGCCAGGGACTGGACAGGTCCGGGCCAGGCGGTTAGCCTCTACAACCGCATCTCTGTGGGAGTGAGACTTCCGCAAGATCTTTGATTCTCTCAATTCGGATCGCACGGTCGTCCAGAACGACTAAACGCTTCTGATAAAGTCGAATCAGCCGAAAGGCGAAGGCCCTCCAACGGCCGCCGGAAATTGAAATTCGGACCGGAAACGGAACGGAAAAAGAATCTGGTAAGGTTGGACTCGCCGGAAAGGGAAACGCGAAAGCGTGGAACTGGAAGGCGGACCCGCTTCGACCGGGAATCGGACACGAAAGAGTCTGATAGAGTCGGAA